>CAYUZL010000393.1:0-3755 GCA_964449725.1 uncultured Alteromonas sp.
CAATAAAATTGATAATATGGAAGGCGTTCGTCCCCATATTGATTACGATCATGATAATGTGCCTCAACGCGTATGGATATCGGCGAAGCAAAATATTGGCATGGATTTGTTGAACCAAGCGTTAACAGAACGATTGAGTAAAACTATTGTTCAGCAGTCATTGCGAATTCCACCCGCATTTAGTCGTTTACGGGGTGTACTTTACGGTTTGAACTGCATTGATTCAGAATCATATTCTGACAATGGAGATTGGTTAGTAAATGTAAGAATGCCTAAAGCAGATTGGAAACGACTAGATAAAAATTTAGAAACAGGGTTGTCTGATTTTGTCATTCAGCACTAACTAACAACTAAAAGTGTACTTTTTAAGTATATAATTCTTGAAACATTAATTTTTTGGAGTAGCAGCATGGCCTGGAACGAACCGGGTGGCGATAAAAACGACCCATGGAAAAATCGTGGTGGGAAAGAACAAGGGCCACCAGATTTAGATGATGTGTTGAAGAAATTATTTGCCAAGTTTAATAAAAGTGGAAATGGTGGTTCAGGTAAAAGCCTAGGATCTGCCAGTCTAGGCCTTATTGTGGGTTTGCTTGTGGTAGTCTGGATTGTGAGTGGTTTTTATACTATCCGGGAAGCTGAGCGAGGTGTAGTACTTCGTTTTGGTGATTACAGCAAGCAAGTAGAACCTGGCTTAAGGTGGAAACCCACATTTATCGATACTGTTATTCCTGTAGATGTGCAATCTATTCGCGATCGGTCTTCTTCAGGTTCAATGCTAACTGAAGACGAAAATGTTGTACGGGTACAAATGGAAATGCAGTACCGAGTCGTCGACCCATACCGTTGGACATTTGCCGTAACGAACCCTGAAACAAGTTTGAGTCAAGCTCTAGACAGTGCTATTCGTTATGTTGTAGGTCATTCGTCTATGGATGATGTGCTTACTGATGGTCGTGAAGTAACCCGTCAAAAAGTGTGGGAAGAACTTCAAGATATTATTGAGCCTTACGATATTGGTGTATCTATTACCGATATGAACTTTAAAGATGCACGTCCTCCTGAAGAAGTAAAAGATGCGTTTGATGATGCTATTGCTGCGCAAGAAGATGAGCAACGTTTTATTCGTGAAGCCGAGGCATACTCTCGCGAAATTGAGCCAAGAGCTCGTGGTCAAGTGAATCGTATGAATGAAGAAGCAACGGCATATAAACAGCGGGTTTCTTTGGAAGCGCAAGGTGAAGTTGCACGATTTGAAGAGTTACTTCCTCAATACGAAGCTGCACCAGTCGTTACACGTCAGCGTATTTACCTTGAAACTATGGAGCAAGTGTTCAGTAGCACGTCGAAGATAATGGTTGATAGCTCAAGTAGTAGCAACATGATGTATTTGCCTCTAGATAAAATTTTAGAGCGCCAAAATTTGCATTCTGCAGCTAAAGCTACACGTAATACTATAGAAGGTTTACGCAATACACGTGAAGTGACAGGAGTACCTTCTACGCAAACTTCAACAGGTGTAAGGCCTGACCGATTTAGCAGTGGCAGGAACTAAATAATGAAAAATATTGGACTTATAGTTTTAGTTATTATTGGTGCGCTGCTTTCGAGCTCTTTGTTTGTTGTTAAAGAAGGCGACAAAGCCATTGTTATACAATTTGGTAAAGTACAGCGAGACTCTGCCACGGGTGATACCCGTGTCTTTGAACCTGGTTTGCATTTTAAATTGCCTTTTATTGATACGGTAAAAAGCTTAGATGCACGTATTCAAACACTGGATGACGCACCTGACAGGTTTGTAACATCAGAGAAAAAAGACCTTATCGTTAATTCTTATGTGAAATGGAAAATAGAAGATTTTGCGCGTTACTATTTGTCTACCGGTGGCAATAAGCTTCAAGCTGAAGCGCTACTTAAGCAAAAAGTAAACAATGGACTTCGCTCAGAGTTCGGTGCTCGTACTATCTCTCAAATTGTATCTGGAGAGCGTTCAGAGTTAATGGACCAAGCGATGGAACAAGCATCAAGTAGTTCTGATGAGCTGGGTATAGCAATTGTTGATGTTCGAGTTAAGCAAATTAATTTACCAACAGAAATCAGTAATTCTATATTCCAACGTATGAGAGCGGAACGAGATGCTGTTGCTAGAGAGCATCGGTCAGAAGGACGAGAGCAAGCCGAGATAATTCGCGCTAATATCGATGCGCGAGTCACAATCATGCTTGCCGATGCAGAACGTAATGCTCGTCAATTACGGGGTGAAGGAGACGCATTAGCAGCAGAGATTTATGCGAATGCTTATTCTAAAAATGCAGATTTCTATGGTTTCTTGCGTAGTATGGATGCTTATAAAAATAGCTTTAGCAGCAAAAACGATGTGCTAGTTGTTGAGCCTGACAGTGAGTTTTTCCAATTTATGAATACACAAAGTGGAAAATAAACCCATCAAGGTTTAAATTAAAGCCAGCATTTTGCTGGCTTTTTTATTGGCTAAAAATACTAAGTCCATTTTCATTTGAATTACGTAATAGTCCCGGTATGCGTATTTAACAGGCCCATTGAATTTTTATGAAGTACCAATCTCAAACTCAATTTACTCACAAGCAAGCAGATAAAATAGGCGTACTTATTACTAATTTAGGTACGCCCGATGCACCTACGCCAAAAGCATTAAAGAGATATTTAAAAGAATTTCTTTGGGATCCAAGAGTGGTAGAAGTACCAAGGCCTATATGGTGGGCAATACTTAATCTGGTTATCCTCAATATTAGACCTAAACGCTCGGCTCATGCTTATTCGACTGTTTGGACTGAAGAGGGGTCTCCTCTAATGGTCCATACTAAAATCAGGCAGAAGCGCTTAAGCAACGGTGTAAAAAAGCTTATGGGGATGATGTTGTAGTGGAGTTTGCGATGCGTTACGGCAATCCATCTATTTCGAGCACTCTAGATCGCATGTTAAACGCAGGCGTTAGAAAGTTAGTTGTATTGCCACTATATCCTCAGTATTGCGCATCTACATCAGGATCGACATTCGATGCCGTCGCTAACGACTTTAAACAAAGACGATGGATGCCAGAGCTCAGGTTTATATCCAATTATTGTGACAATGAAGGGTACATAGAGGCACTGGCGGAAAAAGTAGAAAGCCACTGGGCATCTCATGGGCGCACTGACAAATTAATTTTATCGTATCACGGTATTCCAAAACGTTATCTTACCAATGGCGACCCCTATCACTGTGAATGCCACAAAACGAGTCGGCTTATTGCTGAAAAATTGGGGCTAGGAAAAGACGAATACATGACGACCTTTCAATCTCGATTTGGTAGAGAGGAGTGGCTTACTCCTTACACCGACGAAACACTAAAGAGCTTACCAGAAAAAGGTGTTAAATCTGTACAGGTAATGTGTCCAGGCTTTAGTTCTGATTGCCTTGAAACCATTGAAGAAATAGGGGTAGAAAACAGAGATTATTTTGTAGAAGCAGGTGGTGAGCGATACGAATATATTGAATCTCTCAATAGTGATAGAGCACATATCGATACTCTTTTTTCTTTAATTCAAACCAACTTAAGTGATTGGACTGTGAATGAGGATAACAAACGTCGATATGATTTAGCCTGCCAAATGGGTGCGAAGAATTGAGAGCCTTAGCTAAGAACTTATACCCTGAAATTATCCAAGCTCAAAAGTGAACTACATTGTTTGATACAGCAGTTGGTTTTGTCCTTGTTATTGGAGACATTATTGATG
>CAYUZL010000394.1:0-5026 GCA_964449725.1 uncultured Alteromonas sp.
CTCAGTAAACAGCAAAAAGTCGACGCAATAATCGGTATTTTAGAAAGCCTTTATCCAGAAGTTCCTATTCCACTGGATCACACTAGCCCCTACACGCTGCTTGTCGCCGTATTATTATCGGCACAATGTACTGACGAACGAGTAAACCAAATTACCCCGTCCTTATTTGCGAAAGCCGATAATCCCTATGATATGGTTAAGCTTAGCATTGAAGAAATTCGTGCAATCATCAAGCCTTGTGGTTTATCACCCAGTAAATCCAGCGCAATTTGGCACTTGTCAGACATGATTATTCACCAACACGAGGGGAAGGTTCCTAAGAGTTTTGAAAGCCTTGAAGCTATGCCTGGCGTTGGCCACAAAACAGCCTCAGTGGTGATGGCTCAAGCCTTTGGCGTCCCTGCATTCCCTGTGGATACCCATATTCAGCGATTAATGTACCGCTGGGGGCTGTCTAACGGCAAAAGTGTTGAACAAACCGAACGAGATGCAAAACGGCTTTTCCCCAGAGAAAAGTGGAATGATCTGCACTTGCAGATTATTTTTTATGGACGTGAATATTGCCCCGCTCGTGGCTTTTCTTTAGACAAATGCATGATCACTCGCCAATATGGTCGTAAGAGCTTTATAAACGAAGTGCTTAAAGCTGAAGAAAAGAAAAAATTAAAGAAAAAACGCTAACGTCAAAAAACTAGGATGCCCTTATGAGAATACTTCACACCATGTTTAGAGTCGCTGACTTACAACGTTCTCTCGATTTCTATATCAATATCATGGGCATGCAGTTACTCAGGCAGAAAGACAACGAAGAGTACGAGTATTCACTGGCCTTCGTTGGTTATGGTAGTGAAGAAGAGGGAGCCGTGATCGAATTGACTTACAACTGGGGAAAAGACAATTACGATATGGGAAATGCCTTTGGTCATATCGCCCTAGAAACTGACGATATTTATAGTTTATGCTCAACCTTAGAAGAAAAAGGCGCAGACGTTTACCGTAAACCTGGGCCAGTAAAAGGCGGCAGTACATTAATTGCCTTTGTCAGAGACCCCGACGGCTATGCCATTGAACTGATTCAACATTAATTATTCACCGTTCGAAATGTTGTTTGGTCAAATACTTGGGACGTAAATTGTTATCGCGATAGAGCTGCGCGGCTAAACTCAAATGGCTACATGTGTTTTAGCGGACGTTTACATTTAGCCTAGCTACTTCTGCCAATATATTTTCAGCAATTTGTATCTGACGATGTGTAAATTTTATACGTTAGTTACAGTACTCAGTTAAGTCGACTCTCAGTGTTTCCGAATAGGCATTCATTTTCGAATCTAACGCCCTTCCTGTATATTCGTCGCACCTTACCTTGTGTTTCATAAGATAATAAATAGCATCTTCATTATAGTTATAGCTTGTTAACGCAGAAGTAATGTTAGAGATTCCTTTACTTGGAACAAAATGCAAATCAGCCCCAGCATTAACTAGAAGTGCAAATGTGTTTTGAGAATTTGTTAACAACGCAGCGGCCAAACCAGTCAATTCGTCTCTATCACTAGTATTTACGTCTACGTTGCGTTTTAAAAGAAAATCCATAATCTCAACATTGTTTGAGCCAGCAGATGCAACAAACAGTGATTCTATCTCTTCGTTATTTAGCGTATCGAAATAGTGCTTAAGTAACGACATATCTCCAATAGAAGCCAATACACCGCCCTTGTTCCAATGAGAAGGAAAGCTTGGATCGCCATACTTTAAAAAATTCGTAAATCTTTCAAGATCTTTAGGCTCTATAGGAATAATAAACGGATTCAATTCGTCATTCTCTTCATTGCCATAAGTAGCAAAACTAAAAGTAAGTATCGCCATCATAAAGATATACTTTTTCATTTCACATTTACCTCCGTTTCGATGAAGTTTAACAAAATGATATAAGGGTTATCTTTTGGCCCACCATACTCTCTCTCGCTGAGATTGGAAAAATTAACATTAACCCCACAATTAACTAGTGTAAAGCATGATTCGTTTTATCATCGAGTTCGAAGGGTAAGCAACTCGATCAATGTCGAATACCCCCCTTCAGAACTTTCCAAGTCATGTGCAATCTCAAGGGCAGTCATGCCATCAAATTTCCTTTTAGAAACTCGACGATTACACGGTGCTTCTATAGACGCTCCTTTTTCTAACAAAAAGGCCACTATTTCAACATTGTTCATTATGGTGTAAAAATTAAGAAGTGGACACTCCGAATTTACAGCAGGATAGTTAATGCCATACCCTTGGTCGATCATCCATGTTGCAAAGTCGAGGGTATCAGACAATGCCTCTTTATTTTTATTTTCTTGATGTTCCTCAGCAAGAGTTAAAACAATCTTCAAATACTGTCCTTGTGACTTTTTGTCAGTATTTAACAATTCTTTCTGAGAAAGGTTATCTAGCCACCAACGATTAGCATACTGATAAAAACGATAGTTCATATTAGCGTAGTCAGAACTGTAAGCAGACATTATGGTTTCATCTAATTCTTGCTGTTGAATAATGTAAATACACAGTACATGGTAGAGCAATGCCAAAGATATAAGTACTCCTATGGCATATTTTAGAATTTTGTTCATATTTCCCTTCACCTTCGGAAAAAATCTGCAACGGCAGTCTTAAATTGCCTGATATAGGGTCACTATACCAACCTCTCCTGATAGTTAAAATCAAGATTCTGGCGTTGCAAATTTCAGATGACCAGGTGGGATTACAGCCGGACGGATACGCCGGGCAGAACAATTACTGCGATAGGACTTTGCAACAAACTAAGTATAATTACCGGACGGATACCTTGTTCTACAAAACGAGTTATTCTCTATTGCTTTTGATAGTTTTTAAAATTTCATTACCTTACCGTCTTTCATAGAAATTTCGTTAGGTATGTTATTTACATTGGCATTGTTCGAAAATCTTATAACTTTTACAAAATGGTCATCTATTGTGGATAATTCGTAATACCCGCCCAAAGTATCGATTATTCTATTTTGGTTAGTGTTTAATTTTTCTCTACATTCTTGTCCTATAACGTCAACATCAATTATATCAATCAAGTGTTTATCAGTTGAGTATCCACCAGATGGGTCATACGTATTGTTCACAGCTTTAACTATGCCGAAGTATTGACAAAGAGCGCTTATATTCTCAACGTGGTTTTCTTCCCCTTTTAAATGAACATAATAGATGACAAACCAACCTAATACGGTAAGAATCGCCGAGATAAAAATTATTGCAATTAGTTTTTTCATTTATGGCTACTCCTTTCTCCACGGAAAATCATTGATATCAGGTTGGGGGTTTCCTAGTTCAGGAAAGTTGAGATACTGATAATATTCAGTAGAAATTCTGTTTATTGCTGGGTCATGCCCTCCATGATTGAATAGGTCATACAACCTAATTCTCGTCGGGGTATCTAAACCAAGAGCGTTAGCTTTGTCCACATGCAGCCGCTCATGAAATATTAACTCTTGAACGGAGTTATCTGAGCCAGCAGCTTCCACAATAACTTTATTTTCTCCGACCATTGCTCCATTTCGTTTAACTAAAAGTGTATCCGCACTGACCACTGCTGTCACTTCCGGCTGAGCCAAATCTGAAAAACCTTGTGATACGTTTTCATCTAGTCTATCTACTTTCTCTTGATCTGACTCAACTACATCGTCATTTGATACCCCTTGCTTTGGATTCTTGAGAGGTTTCGAAGGAGAACTAGCATTTCCTGCCGAAAGTCCTCCTGCATCCGAATTTAAATCACTTGTCGATACAGTCGGATTATCCTCAGAAATCATTCCCGTCGGGCCCGTATACCGATACGGATTATTATTCGCATAAGAATAACGATTAAAACTCACGGTATGACAAATGGGCATTATTGCGATCGCAAGACTTTGGTTTTAGAGAGTTCAGTTATTTTTACTGCTATGCGTTGTTATATATCACTGTAAAGCCAATAACTAAGTTAAATATTCCTAAAATTATAACGTGATATTTTTCAACAACGACTTCTTTGATTTTCTTATTACCACCTAAACAACTTGTAAATCGTATAAACTTTTCCAAAAGTTTAGCGACAAAACTTGGAAAAATGATACAAACGGTTCCGAATATAAAAACATTTAGTAATAACTCCAAGTCATTATCAATCATAAAGTACTCACTATTCTCTTATACAAAATAATCTAGGAAATTGAATATTCTAACAGTCTGACACAGAGTTCTTGGTAATCACCTAATCCAAAATTTTAAGACCTTTTTGTAATGCACGTCTTACATTTTTAATGTGTATCAGTGATAGAAAAGGTCGCTGAGCCAGTTACATCTACTCTAACGCCACCAGTTCCTGCTAATGTTATTTCATCTAGTAACTGTAAGTACAATGGTTTGGTTAAAGCAGCTACAATCTCTTCGAATTTATAACATCGATTAAAGTCATCTTAAAAATAACAAAACGTATGGAAAGCGTATAAAAACTGTCAGTGAAACGATTAACACGCTTATAAATCAAACTATTAAGCCGACCAAAATCATTTTGTGGCTTGATGAGATGGAGTTTACTTCTGACACTATTCCAGACGACCTTAAAAGCTTAGTCAGTAGTACGTTTGAGGTAAAGTTCTGCACTAATTTACGCAGCTATAAGAAACTCATTCCAACACTCTCGCTTTACCCTGATACAACAATAATTACTGTTGACGACGACTTTAAATATCCCAAGAAGCTATTTTCTGAATTACTCACGCAACATGTCTTATACCCCAATCATATCGTGGCTGGACGCGGCAGAGTTATCAATATACAAGATAAGGAAATACAATCTTATGCTAGCTGGAAACTTGCATCACTCGCTCAACCCGTAATAGCAAAACATGCTGTTCTGCCTCTAGGGTATAGCGGCGTATTATACCCTGTCGGTTCGTTACATCCCGATGCGACAAACTCAGCCCTTTTTAATGCATTGGCGCCATATGCCGATGATTTGTGGTTCAAAGCAATGGCC
>CAYUZL010000395.1:0-3237 GCA_964449725.1 uncultured Alteromonas sp.
TGTTTGACGTAAGCGATACGCTTAACATCGACCATGACAGACGAAGTAAACAGATTCAATTAAAGGAAACAGGATTGATCTTGAAAGAGTGATCAAAGGAGCATCTTTTTTTATTGACAGCCCAGAGGCTCATATGTGTTAGGTATGCTTTACTTGGCATCAAACATTACCCGTTTCATACTTTTAAATGCCTCTTCACCTAATTCCCTTTTAGGGATTACAAAAGCAGTTGCTGGCGTGTTGTAGATGAAAATGTATTCATCATTACCTTCAATTCTGTCTATAGCGCTCCAGTCGAAGTAGCAGTTGCTATTCTCTGTGGACTCACTAACTCCAGTTTCAGAGATGATAACTGTGTGTTCGCAGTAAACCTCTTTTTGGAAAACATCAGCACATTTTTTAGCATATCGTTTATACGCTAATATTGACCAAAGATAAGACGCTAATGAGCCGACAACGCCTCCAATATAAAAGCTCACCCTATCAGAACTTAAAGCTAATATTGAAAAGGCCAACAATAAGATTAAGGGTGTTATATAAAGGTTTATGAACTTTCGCCGCTGATAAGCTTTATTGTTTGCGAGATGATGATTATTAAACGCGACTAAGTCATCTTTTGTATTGGTATATCTTACTTCCATAAAACTTCCCTGCATACCTAACGCTTCGTTAAGCGGTAAAAACCGCTCTTGTTTTTATCCGTCTTCAACTACTTGTATGGATAATAACTCATGTAAATCATCCTGATTTCATTCAGTTTGAGGTAAAGTGAGACCCAGGCTTTAGCAGCAACTAAAGCCTTCTTTTGTAGTAGTTCGATTCAGCGATGGCTCCTCAATTGAGAGACCGATAACAAGAAAGAACGCTACAAAAGACTCCAAACATAACACTCGAATAGTCTACTGGGCCCCAACCCGCATTTTGCAAGCAAGAGTTAGCTTATTATGAATACTAAAACAAATCAAAACATTAATGTCGGTGTAGATACCGGCAAATATCAGCTCGATATTTATATCCGAACATTGGATATTTACTTCACCGTTTCAAACGATGAAAAAGGTATCAGTGAAGCCATTAAAATAATCAAAAAACACAAGCCGGAACGCATTATCATTGAAGCGACTGGTCGTCTTGAAATCCCGTTTATCATGGCATGTGCAAAAGCCAATTTACCATTTGTGATTGCTAATCCAATTCACATCAAGCGCTTCGCTGGGGCGATAGGTCAACGGGCTAAAACTGACAAGTTAGACGCACAATTGATAGCCCATTATGGTGAAGCTATCAAACCTAAGCTCTCTCAGTTAAAACCAGATACCATGCAAGCTATGAGTGATTTGGTTGCAAGGCGAAATCAATTGTTAGTGATGCAAACCATGGAAAAAAACCGCCTGCAAATATTGCCCAAAGAACTCGCCATGACCATCAAACCAATTTTAACTGTGTTTAAAAATCAGATTGAAAAAATAGAAAGTAAAATCGTTTCACTCATAGAGTCATGCCCAGACTACCAAGCTAAAAACGACATATTACAAAGTATGAAAGGCATTGGGAAAATAGCCTCAGCCTCCATCATCAGTAACCTACCAGAACTCGGTTACATCACCAATAAACAAGCCGCTGCATTAGTGGGTGTCGCTCCCATGAATCGGGAAAGTGGACGCTATAAAGGTCAACGGAAAATACAAGGAGGACGACATCAAGTCAGAACTGTTTTATACATCGCAATGATGTCTGCCATTCAATCTAACCCTGTTTTTAAACACACTTACCAACGACTTGTCGCGGCTGGAAAACCTAAAAAAGTCGCTATCATCGCGTGCATCAGAAAGATGATTGTTATCTTAAATTCGATGCTAAGAGATGGAACAATGTGGGAAGCGCCAAATGCTTAAATTTAACTATTGACGCCATAGTCTCTTGTTATAAACCCTCACCACCAAAGTAAAGGTTCAAAGAAGCCCATACTAGCGTAATTACAAAAATAACACTTAATATTAGCCAAGGTCTTGTTTCAGCTAAATTTGAATTTAGTTTATAGGTTGAGTTTTTAAAGGCACTGAAAGCTAGCGCTATTGAAGCAGACAGAATTACCAATAATGATTTATAGTTTTCCAGTACCCAACTCAACCCAGTCTTTGATATTCCGATGTAGCAGGCTTTAAATACCAAAACGGCAATGAAAATTAATATGCCAGTAAGTATATATTTGTCTTTACTTGCATTAATTGGAGTTCCGCATACAGGGCAAACATAATTTCTATGCCTTCCTTTAGGTGTAAGGTCTCGTGCGATAATAGAGCTAAAGCATTTTTTACATATTAATTGAGACATATACTCTGATCTGCAATGGGTTTATAACGCCCGCATAAAGGGCACAAATACGGCGGCTATAATCGGAACGAAGTGACACAGCCGCCGTGGTTGTGTCCCAGTGAGCTAGCGAACGATTTAATGCGTTTGTTATGCGTCAACGCCGACGATACAGAATACCGAGCGATCCTTTAATCCAAACTTCCTTGAAATCTGAACCCACATCGAATCTACTAAAATGTGATTTTGATACATCAAGTTTAACCGGCTCATCTGAGTTAGGAAGTAACACGTAAACATAATAGCTTGTACCACCTTTAGTACTTTTATATGTGTCCAGCTCGACAACCTTACCTGAAAGAGTAGCTTTTTCTTGGGGGCCAATTAAAGCGTTAAATAACAGAACATAACCACCGCTAAATAATAGCAATAGTGCTGCGATCATTGATGTCCATGCAACGCCTTTAAATTTACCAGTTTTGCGTCGAAAGTCTGGTAATTTAAAAAAGTAGACATATAAAGATCCGCAAAATATTGGAATGGTTAAATATTTAAACGCCCAGTGATACGGTGCATTTAGAACGGTGTCATACAAGTATGTAGGTATGACCCCTCCAATTGCCGATAACATAAAAAGCCAGCTTCCATACTTTTTTAGGTAAAACTCCAAAGTTACTCCTTTGACGCATAACGCCTCATTCAGAGGCTTTTAACAATTGGCTAAAATGACGAGCGAAGCAAAGGAAGCCAACTGTTAAAAGTCCTTTGCAATGCCTTATAGTAAGACCAATCCACTTATCTAATAAGCCATATTCTATTATATATAGTGGAACATGCTTCTGTTGGTTACGAATATTGAATGCCAAACATTTAATGCTTTTAACAAGACGTTCGAACCAACAGAGCAATTCGGCTTCATAACGC
>CAYUZL010000396.1:0-7466 GCA_964449725.1 uncultured Alteromonas sp.
ACAGATAGCTAAGCTAGATGAATAGCCTATTTCTTTGGCTAAACGCAGCGCAGCAAGGGTATCGGCGGTTTCGCCTGATTGAGAAATGGTAATCAGCAAGCTGTTGGGAAGGACCACTGATTTGCGATAGCGAAACTCTGATGCAATTTCAACGTTGCAAGAAACGCCTGCAAATTCTTCTAACCAATAACGCGCTGTCATGCCTGAATGATAGCTAGTACCACAGGCAACAATTTGAACGTGTTTTACCGATGAGAAAATAGCGTCAGCGCCTTCTCCAAATACATTGTCAGCGATGTCATTACCCACTAAGCGATGCTGTAATGCAGTGCGAACTACTGTGGGTTGTTCATGTATCTCTTTTAACATGTAGTGGCGGTAACCACCTTTGTCGCCAGGGTCGTGTTCTACATTGGATTCGATGATTTCGCGCTCAACAGGCGCACCCTTGGCGTCGAAAATATTCACTGAACGTCGAGTGATCTCGGCAACATCGCCTTCTTCCAGAAAGATAAATCTACGAGTTACCGGTAACAGTGCCATTTGATCAGAGGCAACAAAGTTCTCTCCTAAACCTAACCCTATGACTAAAGGGCTACCTGAGCGAGCAACCACAATGCGTGAAGGGTCTTCTTTATCCATCACCACAGTGCCATAAGCGCCATGAAAACGAGCAACAGCTTGTTGTACTGCACTGAGTAAGGTTTCGTTGGTTTTCAATAACGAATGTACTGTGTGCGCGATGCTTTCAGTGTCGGTGTCGCTGGTAAAGGCATAACCTTGGCTTTCTAATCCAGACCTAAGGGTTTCGTAATTTTCAATAATGCCATTGTGCACAACGGCAATACGATCGGACGATTGATGTGGGTGGGCGTTGTCTTCTGTTACCCCCCCGTGAGTTGCCCATCGTGTATGAGCAATGCCGGTACCAACTAAAACAGGAGATGCATCAACAGCATCGGCTAAGGCTTGTACTTTGCCAATACGACGGGTGCGGCTGAACGTGCCATCGGCTTGTAAAAGTGCCACTCCTGCTGAGTCATACCCTCTGTACTCTAAACGTTTTAGGCCTTCTAAAAGAATTTCAACAACATTGCGCTCTGCAACTGCGCCGACAATACCACACATAATGTTCTCCGTTTAGGTGATGAATTCAGCGCACATTACGGTTACGCCTTGCTGAGTAAGTTTTTGTTTGGCTGAGTCTTCGATAAGCGTGTCGGTAACCAACACATCGATAGCTGACCATGGCAGTTCGATATTTGGAATTTTCCGCTGAAGTTTTTCAGATTCAGCCATGACGATGACTTGATTTGATACTTCGGCCATCACTACACATAAATGAGTCAGCTCATTAAATGTAGTTGTACCTCGTTCAAGGTCAAGGCCAGCCGCACCAATAAAGGCTTGGTCAAAGTTATAGGATTTCAGCATTTGCTCGGCCATTTTCCCTTGAAACGCATGAGATTGAGCATCCCAAGTACCGCCAGTCATTAATACGGTAGGTTCGTTTTCACGTTCAAGTAAGGTGTTGGCGACTTGTAGTGAGTTTGTCATAACTAACAAGCCCAGCTTCTGACTTAATTCCGGTAACAAGGCAGCAGTGGTACTGCCGCTGTCTATGATAATGCGGTTATGATCGCTAATGAGCGATGCGGCGACTTTAGCAATAGATTTCTTTCGAACTGAAACCGTTTCGCTTGAAAGTTCAGATGCGTTTTGTGGTAACAACACAGCGCCGCCGTACTTTCGAAGTAGCAGGCCGTTTTGTTCAAGTTCAGCTAAGTCTTTGCGAATAGTAACTTCAGAAGTGGCAAACGCACTCGCAAGTGCATCAACAGCAACTTCACCAGTTTGATGAAGTTGTTCTATGATGCTTCTTCGACGTTGTTGCGTGTTTCGTTTTTGCACGTTCATCTTTCGCTATCTTTCGATTTGAAAGTAAATATAACGAATAAATTTCGATGTGCAAGTTTTTGTTGTTTATTTATTCCGTTAATTTTTCTTTGTGGGGCGTTCCCAGCCTTGTATTACCCGTTGTTTGGCGCGACTTACTGCAAGTACATTGTCGTCGATGTCTTTATTAATCGTGCTGCCTGCGCCTACGGTAGCCCCACTGCCTATAGTTACCGGAGCAACTAGTGCACTGTTTGAACCAATAAATGCATTTTCACCAATAATAGTTTTTGATTTGTTTACGCCATCGTAATTGCAGGTAATGGTTCCTGCGCCTATGTTGGTACGAGCGCCTATATCGGCATCGCCCAAATAAGTGAGGTGATTGGCTTTTGCCCCTTCTCTTAGCACGGCATTTTTCATTTCAACAAAATTACCCACCTTTGCGCCTTGTTCCATAATTGCACCAGGGCGTAAACGTCCATAAGGGCCAACATTGCACTGCTCCCCAACGTTTGCTTTTTCTAGCAAACTAAAGGCTTCTATGCGGCTGTTACTGGCAACAACTGAATCTTTAATGACACAATTTGGTCCAATATAAACATTGTCACCTAGGTTGACATTGCCCTCTATAATGACGTTTGCATCGATAACAACGTCTTGCCCTACGGTTAAATTGCCTCGTAAACTAAACTGCGTAGGAGACAATAAGGTAACTCCTTCAGTCATAAGTGCTTCTGCTTGTCTGGCTTGCAATGCTAACTCTATGCGAGACAACTGAACGCGGTTGTTTATGCCTTCAACTTCGATTGCAGTATCGGGCTGAGCACTTTGAATACGTTTTCCTTCTGACGCGGCCATAGCAATAACATCGGTAAGGTAGTATTCCTGCTGCGCGTTATCGTTCGACAACTGCCCTAGCCAGCGCTTTAAATCTGCGCCGCCCATCATCATCATGCCAGTGTTAATTTCTTTGATTGTACGCTGTGCTTCTGTGGCGTCTTTGTGCTCGACTATACCCACAATATTATTGCCTTCGCGGACGATTCTTCCCATACCTGTTGGGTCGTCTAAATCTACTGTTAGCAGCGCTATATCCGCATTCTTTTTCGCTTCTTGCAGTCGTTGAAGGGTCGATGCTTGTATTAACGGCGCGTCGCCGACCAAAATAATTACGTCTTCGTCGTCAGAAATATAAGGCTGTGCTTGCATAACCGCATGGCCTGTCCCGTTTTGTTCTTGTTGCAAGCACCAGTTTAAATTTTCACCTTTTAAGGTTTGCTTTAATTGATCCGCACCATGGCCATATACCAATTGAATAGCACTTGGTGACAGGGTTTCAACCGTATCAATAATGCGTTGTACAATCGGCTTTCCGCCTACAGGATGTAGCACTTTGGGTAACGACGATTTCATACGCGTGCCTTTGCCGGCCGCTAAAATAACAACTGAGAACATAATAAAGACTAGAGTTAAACTAAAACTGTTAAAAAGTGTACGCGTTGTGGTTATGCTTGTCAGCGTTAACAGTATAAAAAAGAAGAAATTATTCGTCGCTTAATAAGCAGAGTTGAATTTTGAGCTGAATTGCCATTGTCTGCGACAAGTGACTAACTGCAAAATTGATCCGCTTTGCTATACTTGCTCACTTAAGTTGCTGATAAAGAAACGGATGATTAAAGTAACTAAACAGTTTCCTTCATATAAGGTTTTAGCGCTACTCAGTACACTTTTCATTGCCTGTAATACGATGGCGGTTGAGTCGGAGAAAAATGCGAATTTAGTAACCGGAGATACTTATTTTCCTTATATTAGCGATAGGCTACCTAACGGTGGGTGGTCTCAATCAATAGTCAAAGCTGTTTTTGAAAAGATGGGTATGTCGGTCAAGGTTGATTTCTTACCGTGGTCGAGAGGTTATCAATGGACGCTGGATGGTATCTATTTGGGAACCTTCCCTTATGTGTACAATGAGCAGCGTAATCAAGAATTTTTATTCTCTAACTCCATTAATACAGTTCCAATGCGCATTTTTGTCGCTGCAAATAGCGATATAAACAATTTTGACGCTCTGTCTCGGAAGTTACTTTGTTTGCCGTACGGCTACAATCTAGATGTAACTTCTCTGCAGTTTGTTAAAAAGCTAAAAATAACAATTAATCGGGCAAAGGATGCCCAGGGGTGTGCTGGGCAAGTATTAAAAGGTTGGAGTGACTTTGGTTTAATTAACGGGTACTTTGAAGAAAAAGAGTTAAAAGCAAGGTTCAGATCTATGGATAATGTTAGAATTTTAGACCAAGAATTTGGTCAAGTGTCCTTGCATTTTATTGTTTCCAGAGCATTGCCCAATGCAAACATTTACATAGATCAATTTAACAGCGCATTGCTTGAACTGGAAAGCAGCGGAGAAAAAGCCTTAATAGACAAACAATTTTTAACATTACTTAACGGCAGTTAAATTCGCACCCGAAAACACAATAAGGGCTAAGGGGAAACTAAAACTGTTAAAAAGTGTACGCTTTGTCGTTATACTTGTCAGCGTTAACAGTATAAAAAAGAAGAAATTTTTCGAATTGAGGTCGCTATGCGTTATTATATTCAAAGTCAATCAATAGCAAAATCTCAGGAAGAGAAAAATGAATACGTTTAGAACCCTCCATCGAAGTATTTTATTACTGTTTGCTATTGTCGTTATAGCTATTGTGACCTTGGTTCATTTTAGTATTTCAAAAATTGTTGCCGAACAAAGTCTTGTTCAGCAGCGCAGTACTTCTCCAGCTTTATCCCTTATTGTCGAACAACTGTTTAAACCATTACACATATCCGAGACATTAGGTAAGTCTAGAGAGCTTATCGACATTATGAATAGTGATTCTATTAATGAAGAACAAGTGTTCTTGACTCTTTCTCGGTTGGAACGAGAATTTGGTATGACTTTCTTCATTGCCCACGAAGCAACGCGCATGCAGTATCATTCCGATGGGAAAAAGATGGAACTGAGTGAAGGTCAGATAAGCTGGTATTTTAAGTATAAGGATACCGATGACGATGAAGTGGCAGATATTGGTAAGTGGGAAGACCCTCATTTTTACATCGACTTAAAAATATATGACGACAGAGGCAAATTTTTAGGCTTTTTTGGTGTTGGAAAACGTTTAAGTAGTTTTATCAATGTTTTTGAACAATATAAAAAGCTATACGGCTACGACTTTTTGTTTGTCGATCCCAACGGCAATATTATGTTGTCATCAGAACCTTCGCTCATGGCATCATTTTCAGAATTCACCAACTTAAATGATCTACCTTGGTTTTCGGCACTCCCTAATGACATTCAAATTAGTAGAGATTTGAATAATGAGCTTGTAAGTATAGATGAGAAGGACTTTTTAATTGCACAAGTAACCCTAACGGAATTTGATTGGACGGTTTACTTACTTAACCCATTAGATAAACGTCAAACTGAAATTTCTAATGGTTTTATTGTGAGTGTTGTCATGTTACTTGCGGTTGTCTTTGCTCTATTTATTCTGATTTACAATTTATTGTATTATTTTAGAAAGGATATTAAGCCAGATTTAATTATTCGTGACAGTTCTCGTTTGCCTGACAGGCTCAAAATTACAGGCATATATGATAATTTAATTGAAGAGTATGGTGATTTAAGTCTCGTATTAGTTGATATTGATAATTTTGTTGAAATTAACGAAAATTTCGGCCGCAATGCGGGTGATGAAGTGTTGGAAAAAGTATCGACTTATTTGCAAAAAAATATGCCCGAAGGAAGTGCTATCGGGCGCTGGTGTGGTAATGAGTTTGTGTTGCTTTTACCTAAGAAAAAGGCAAAAGACACAGAAAAACTAGCGAATAATTTACGCCATGGGATTGCTACTATGTCTGAAATTCCAGCATACAAAGGCCTAACAGTGACAGCTTCTTTTGGTGTGTCGTACACCAATACACATCGCTTGCTTATGGAAGTGTCGGGTTATGCAGAAGATGCGTTATACCAAGCTCGCCAAAAAGGTAAAAATGCCGTATGCGTACATCTTATTGAGTAGCGAGTTTCTTCCTTTTAATGCTTATCACTCCCGTGGTAAGCATTACCCCTAACAGTATCAGTGCGCCGCCAAGTAGTACCGACATAGATAAACTTTCTTTTAAGAATAAAGCACCCCATATAATGCCAAACAAAGGAACAAGATAGGCTACCGTAATTGCTTTGGCAGCCCCTTCCTTACCGATTAAGTAAAAATACAGCAAGTATGCGATCCCTGTTCCGAATATAGAAAGCCCTAATGCGCTAAGCCATGCTAAGTTAGATGGAATTTTCGGTGGAATATCAAAAAGCATGGGAACGAATAGGATCAGTGCAGTGAATATCTGACTACCTGTCGCTAAGGCTATTGGGTTGCAGCCTTTTACACTTTTCTTTATGTAATTCGCAGCAACGCCGTAACAAAAGGTTGCACCTAGAGCCGCAAATATCGGAAGTACAGAAATTGTCGCACCGTGGGTTTTATCGTAGCTAATAGCAACAACGCCCGCAAAACCCATTACTAAACCACATATAGCGAGGGTATTTAACTTGTCTTTAAGCCAAACAAATGCGATTAACGCCGCGAACATGGGGGCTGTACCATTGAGGATCGCATTCACGCCCGCCTGAAGGTGTAGACTACTGTAATTAAAAAGCACAAATGGAATGGCTGTGTTAAACAAGCCTACAATGGCCATCGCTTTCCATTGTTGTGTTAAATCGTTTGTCGCTTTTGAAGCAATCACAAAAGGGATTAATACAATTCCAGCCAAGAGTGCGCGAATGAAAACCAGTGTTATCACACCAAATTCTGGCGCAGAAATGCGCATAAACAAGAAAGATGCGCCCCAGATAGCGGCTAAAATGAATAGCGTCAAAAGTGATGATAACTGCAATTAGAACTCCTCTTTTTCTAAGACTAATAAGGCGGCTTTTCTGTCCATACCGCCAGCATATCCGGTCAATGCGCCATGTTTGCCTATGATTCTATGGCAAGGGACGACAATAGACAAAGGGTTCTTACCGTTTGCCGCGCCAACTGCCCGCACAGCTTTAGGGTTGTCTATTGCATTTGCGATATCACTGTAACTTACGGTTTGTCCATATTGGACTGTAAGTAGCGCCTGCCATACGCGTTTTTGAAACTCAGTGCCTGTAGGGGTTAGGGTTAAATCAAATTGTGTGCGTGATTTTGAAAAATACTCACCCAATTGCGTAACGGCTAAAGAGGAATGAAAATTCTTATGTTGTTTTTCGGCGTGCTTTTCGACGAAATAGATTGATATAACGCCTTTTTCCGAGGCTGTTACCTCTACTATACCCAATGGGCTATCAAAGCTTTCAACGTAGTGTGTTGTCATAGAAGTACCTATTGTTTATTCATGTAGTCGTGCCATAAGCACAAGGTAAGGTAGCTTCCCCATGGTTTGGCTTTGTGCGGTTCTAAGTTGTACTGTTCGCATTGGCGAATAATACCTAAATCTTTTTCCATCCAAATATCTGGGTGGCTAACTCCTCGCATCAAGATGTATTG
>CAYUZL010000397.1:0-4792 GCA_964449725.1 uncultured Alteromonas sp.
ACACCGGGCAGCTTGGTGAAATCTTTAAATCTCTGAATATCACCGATGCAAAAATAAGTGACGCGATTGATGTTGTTAGAGGCGGGCAAAAGGTAACCGATCCTAACGCGGAAGACGTTAGACAAGCACTTGAAAAGTTTACGACAGATTTAACAGAACGAGCGGAGCAGGGGAGAGTCGATCCTGTCATCGGTCGAGATGATGAAATTCGCCGAACTATTCAAGTTTTGCAAAGACGTACTAAGAACAATCCCGTACTGATTGGAGAGCCGGGTGTAGGGAAAACAGCCATTGTTGAAGGGCTAGCACTAAGAATCATTAATAATGAAGTGCCTGAAGGACTGAAAAATAAGCGGGTTCTTTCTTTGGATATGGGTGCTTTAGTGGCAGGTGCGAAATATCGCGGTGAATTTGAAGAGCGCTTAAAAGCGGTGCTAAATGAATTAGCAAAAGAAGAGGGGCGCGTTATTCTTTTCATAGATGAAATGCACACTATGGTTGGCGCTGGGAAAGGTGATGGGGCTATGGATGCCGGTAATATGCTAAAACCTGCGCTCGCTAGAGGCGAACTTCATTGTGTCGGTGCCACAACCCTAGATGAATACCGCCAATATATAGAAAAAGATGCTGCGCTTGAGCGTAGGTTTCAAAAAGTGCTTGTAGAAGAACCCTCTGTTGAAGACACCATCGCGATCCTTAGAGGGTTGAAAGAACGCTACGAGCTGCACCACTCTGTGGATATTACTGATCCGGCAATTGTTGCGGCAGCAAGCTTAAGTCACAGGTACATTAGTGACAGGCAATTACCCGATAAAGCCATAGATTTAATTGATGAAGCGGCCTCCAGTATTCGCTTGCAAATCGACTCTAAACCCGAAGAGATGGACAAATTAGAACGGCGGGTTATCCAATTAAAATTGGAAGAACAAGCATTGGCAAAAGAAACCGATGAAGTCAGCCATAAGCGTCTTGAAATTATAGAGTTAGAGCGAGAACAAGCAGAAACCAAATATGCCAATATGGAAACGATTTGGCTTGATGAAAAAGAAGCCATGCAAGGTACTCAGTCAATTAAATCTGAACTTGAACAAGCTAAATTAGATTTAGATATTGCCCGACGAGCGTCGGATTTAAGTCGAATGTCGGAATTACAATATGGGCGAATTCCAGAGTTAGAGCAAAAGTTAGAGCGCGTGGTGGAAAGTGAGAGTAGAGAAACTATCCTAGTAAAAAACAAAGTGACAGATACTGAAATTGCCGATGTGTTGTCTCGGTGGACAGGTATTCCTGTTGCGAAAATGTTAGAAGGCGAGCGTTCAAAGTTACTCAAAATGGAAGAGGTTTTACACAAGCGTGTTGTCGGTCAGCAAGAGGCGGTAACCGCTGTATCTCATGCAATCCGCCGCGCTAGGGCTGGTTTGGGTGATCCCGATAAACCCATTGGCTCGTTTCTTTTTCTTGGACCAACTGGGGTCGGGAAAACTGAATTATGTAAATCCTTAGCGGGCTTTCTCTTTGATACTGAAGATGCCATGGTGCGCATCGACATGTCAGAGTTTATGGAAAAACATTCTGTTAGTCGTTTAGTAGGAGCGCCTCCTGGGTATGTTGGGTATGAATCGGGCGGTTATTTAACCGAAGCTGTTCGTCGAAAGCCTTATTCCGTGGTGTTATTGGATGAAGTGGAAAAAGCCCATCCCGATGTATTTAATATTCTACTACAGGTACTGGATGACGGACGTTTGACTGATGGCCAAGGGCGCACAGTGGATTTTAAAAACACCGTGATTATCATGACGTCCAATTTAGGTTCTGATGTTATTCAAGACCATGGCGATGATCATTACGCAAAAATGAAAGACACGGTAATGGGGGTTGTTAGTCAACATTTCAGACCTGAGTTTATTAATCGTATTGATGATTTAGTGGTATTTCATCCACTTGGAAAAGAAGAGATAAAAGTCATTGCTAAAATACAGCTGGCCTCCTTGCGGAGCCGACTTGTTGATAAAGGGTATAAATTAGAAATATCGGGTGCGGCGTTAAACTTAATTGCTGATGCTGGTTTTGACCCTGTGTATGGCGCGCGTCCTCTTAAACGAGTCATACAAACTCAAATAGAAAATAAACTAGCTGAAGCCTTATTATCCGGTTACCTTTCAGACAGTGAGCGGATTAGAATAGATGTCGCTGATGGTGTTATTCAAATCAATTAGATTTGGTTGAATAACACTTCGGCGTCTTGTCTTTCTGGGAAAGCAGCTTCTAAATTCAATATTTCTGTTAGCTCTTTTTTTGCTTCTTTTTTTCGGTCTAAATGAAATAGAGTGTAAGCCAAATGGTATCGGATCGAAGGCGATGCTGAATTGATAGCATAAGCTTGACGAAGATACGGTAGAGCTTCATCTAAACGCTTCAGTTGAGCTAAAACCCAACCTTTAGTATCAATGTAATCAGCGTTGTTATGACTTTGTTCCACAGCTTTTGACGCATAATCGAGCGCTATTTCAGGTTCTGATTCAGTGTAAATAACAGCAATATTATTGTTTATATTTGCTTTTTCTTTGATCACACTGTTGTTCGCTAAAGCGAGATAATGCTCTAGTGCTTGCATTTGCTTACCTGACTGCAATAAGTAATCGGCTAATAATCGTTGTATGAACACAGCAGATGGATTTTTTTCTATCACTTTGTTTGCTGTGTTTTCAAATTTCGAGTTCTTCTTCTCTTTCAATGCTATTCGGTAAAGCTGTGCTGCAGCAGTTCTATTTTGACTATCCAATTCTAATACTTTTACAAAATAGCCTTCAGCCTGCTTGAATTTATTTTGCGCATTTAATACTTCACCCAATCGAATGTTTGCCAGCACACTATTAGGCTCTTTTCTTATAAAAGAAGAGGCGTAGTTGTGAGCTTCGTTTAATTTTCCTATTCGCAAAGCGCTTCTTATTAAAGGTATAGTCAACGCACTACTATTTGGTAATTGCGTTTCGGCTTGTTTTAATGACTTGTAGGCTCCTGAATAATCTTGTATCTGATTTTGATGTTGACTTAATTCGATGAGTTTATTCGGTTTTTCTGACCATATCCCATACGCTACATCCAATTGTTTAATTGCTGCATCGTTACTACCTTCTTTGTAAAGCACGTCTGCTAATGCAATATGATATTCAGCTACAAATCGATGTTTTCTTATTAACTGCTCCAATTCTTTTCGAGCAAATAAAAGGTTATTTTGTTTTACATAGACTCTTGCGAGTAGCTCTGCAGGAAGCGGGTTATTGCTATCTAACGTTTTTATGCGGATTAAAATATCTTGTGCGAGTTCAAGTTTACCTTGAAAAAAGTAGGATTGGCCCAACAAAAACGCAGCGTTAGAATCCTCGGCATCTTTGTTTACTATCTCTGTAGCGATGAGCTCTGCTGAACTATAATTTTCTAGTGCTATATGGGATTTTACCAGGTTAACCAAACCAGTACGATTTTCAGGAAAATGCGTATTGAATTTTTTTGCTAGCGCTAACGATTCTTTAAACTGTTTTTTTTGATAGAGTAATTGAGTTAATAACAATTGATAATTTGGATTTTTAGGTTCTTCTTTCAATATGTTTTGAGTCAGTTTGAGTGCGCGCTCTATTTCTCTATTTTCTAGTAGTAAGGTAATGAACATGAAACGATATGGGTCAGCCTCAGGCTCGGGGAAATGTTTAATGAATAAAGATAAGGCTTCAGCATACTTTCCTGTCTTTTGTAAAATTCGGACTCGCATAACAATTGCATTGACTGAATCTGCACCATCTTTTTTGATGCTATCAAGTAAAGATAGGCATTTAAACGACTTCCCATTATCTAAAAACAGATTGCACAAAGCCAAACTTAAATTTTCGTTTTTTCGTACAAGGCTTAAATTATTTTCTAATAAAATTTGTGCTTCTTTAGCTTGATTCAACTTAACTAAGGTATCCGCTGTTAATGCAAGAGCATTGGTATTATTGTGTTTAGTTGAGTTGTATTGCTCGAACTCAGTTAATGCTGATTCGTAGTTTTCTGTTAAATAGGAGGCTAAGCCTGCAATGAAATATAGTTCGTTTCGCTCAATAGATAGTTCATCGGGAATAGCGGTTAGTCTTTGAATGAGGTTTTCATAAACAGTGATAGCTAACTCATTTTCGTGGCTTTGGCTATGTAAACGTCCTAAAAGTAGCGATGCAAATGGATCATTTGGTGTTTGAGCGAGTATTTTATTTACAATATCTATTGCTCTTTCATCGCCAACTTGAGAATACGCAGTAGCTAAGGAACGCATGAGAATTGGATTCTTAGGTGACAAGGCGTAAGCAGCTTCGAATAATTTAAGGGCCTCTAAAGGCATGTTATCAAGTTTTGCTAATTGCCCCTGCAAATGAATGGTTCGTGGATTTTGATTGTTGACTGCAATGGACTTTGCAATGAGCGACTTGGCTTGGGGCAACTGATTTGTTTGCAGATATAGTGCGGATAAACTATTTAACGCTCGAGTATTATTAGGAAATAAAGACAGTGCAAATGTGTAACGTTCTGATGCTTTATCAATGTTGTTTAAATTGGAATAGGCGCTTCCTTTTATTAAAGCAAGTTCAAATTCATTTAATTTATCAAACCCGTTCAATGTAAGAGGTAGTATCTTTTCAAATTGTTTAGCGTATAAATAGGCTTCAGCAAGCACAGGGTTGACCAAATTGATGTCTGCACCAAACTCAGTTGCTTCCTTAAGCTCAGTAATAGCCTCATTAAACCTTCCTCTTATTACCAG
>CAYUZL010000398.1:0-7227 GCA_964449725.1 uncultured Alteromonas sp.
CTACACATCTTGTGGTTTTACGGTATATGAACCGCGTTTGGTTGCAGCAAAGGCCAATGACAGGAATTTGGGGAGGGCTTTGGGGGTTTTACGAAGCTTCCACTAAAACAGAAATTGTAGAATGGTTAACCCAATTCTCAAACCAGCCTAGGCCGACAGAAACTATGTCGTTTCGACATACTTTTAGCCACTTTCATCTTGATATTACTGTGTTAGAGCAACAGCTTGAGACTAAGCCGCCAATGCATGTAGCAGATAGCAACACTGGGTGGTTTGATTTAGACGAATCGAATTCTATTGGATTTGCAGCCCCAACAAAACGTATCATTACCGATATTCAACAACGAAGCTTAAGAGAATAAAAATGTCTAAACGAGTACAGTGTGCCTATTTTAAACGAGAATCTGACGGTTTAGATTTTCAGCTTTACCCTGGAGAGTTGGGGAAACGTATCTTTGATTCCATCAGTAAAGAAGCGTGGGCCTTGTGGCAATCAAAGCAAACTATGTTAATCAATGAAAATAAATTGAATATGATGGACCCAGCTGCTCGTAAATTTTTAGAAGAAAGAATGGAAGCCTTTCTGTTTGAAGGCAAAGAACCGGACATCGAAGGCTATGTTCCGCCCTCTGTTTAGCTTAGTTTTGATTAAATCGTAACCGAACAGCTAAAATAGTGAGAAAAGCAGTTGACATAGGGGGCGGAAATCCGTTTAATACGCACCCACAGCGCAACTAGCGTTGTATGAGTGCCTCGATAGCTCAGTTGGTAGAGCAGCGGATTGAAAATCCGCGTGTCCCTGGTTCGATCCCGGGTCGAGGCACCATTTCTTTTTGGTGTACTGAAAAATCTTTTAAAGCCTTGAATGGTAAGGCTAAATTGATGGTTCGATACCCTATATTTCGATCGTCCTCAAGTTGATTAGCAAACGTTAGTTTGAGTACTGTTCGTTTATCCTTAAAGCTACCCGAAGCCCATATTTTATAAGGGTTTGATAGATACTCCAAAGCGGTTCGATACATCTCGTTAAATGGTCGGGTTGGCTGATCAGAATTTGCGATTTTTTCATCTAACAATAATTTCTCCTTCTCAACCGCAAGCATTTACTTATTTGAAGAACTTCGATACCGAAGAAAATGACGTTTTAGTCAAATGCCCAGGTAGAGGACAGGAGTTTGTCTTTGATTTTGAAAAAGTAAAAGAGCACGACGCCAGTCTGATTAAAGATTATCTCTCTGCTATCCTAGACTGCTACAAGCACGGGATAACTATCTAAAAGAGGTCAATCTATGCGAGACTTGGGCGAGTTAGGAGAGCTATGTTTCAACAAGTGGTGTGTCGAAGCAGACTTGGTAGCAAACAAATCAACGAAAGACATGATGGGTTGGGATTTCTTAGTAGAATTTCCACAAAGCAACGAAATCGCTGGACAACAAATCCACATATCGGCTCCAAAGTTTAAAGTCCAAGTAAAAGCTACGGATGGCCAGAAGCGCAAGCTTGCAATAAAACTAGACAATTTGCGTAAGCTAGCGATCGACCCATTGCCTAGCTTTATCTGTTTTATTGAATTTGATGGAACTAATGATCCAACGAGAATTTTTATCAAACCATTTGATGAGGTGTTAATCGAAAAAGTTCTCAGAGTTGTCGCTACAACAGAAAATCAGACTTTAACGGTCCACTATGACGATGCCAATTGTCTTGAATATAATTCCGGTGAAGCACTTTCTAAGTTTGTAAAATCATGGATAGGAAACTTTCCAGACTACCTTGCACACAAAATAAGCATTCTAGAAAGTGTTGGATATGATCGAGAAAGCTTAAACATCAGGTTTTTAGTTTCTGGACAAGACAAATTTGAAGAGCTAGTAGATGTGCATCTCGGAATCAAAGAAAAAGTTGAGGTTTCTAGTATAGCTGCAACTGTAAAGCGCTTTGGTATCGAAACTGAAAGAGCTGATTTGTCTTCTGATTCTGCCGAACTTTCTATAGTTGAACCAAAGCCTGCAACCGAAGGAACCTTGATTTTCCGTAAAGGCAAACTGCAAAATGATTATCGTTTCAAGGTAGAAGTCTATGTTCCTCATTTCTTGGCAGACTTCAATCATCCGCTATTTAAATCCAGACTAAAATCTAATTTTTTCGATTTAACAATTAAGCACAGCGAAAAGACTTTGGACTTCAAGTTTAACTTTGATAACAAACGTTTTACTCTCAGAGAGCTACGAATTGCACTAAAGTTTATTGCAGACATATCTACTGGTGAAAAATACAAACTTCTTCTTAATGGCAAAAATGGACAAGAAGTTCTTGGAAGCATTTCCTCAAATAGCAAACGCGTTGATTACTCGAATAAGATTGAAGCTATCGATTCTTTGATCAGGATCGCTCAACTATTTTCCATAACAGAAAAGGCTCTAGTCTCATTAGATGAAATCGAATACCTGTCTACTTCCTCTAACGCCGTATCAGAACTGTTTTCAGGAAATGCCAATGGATTTAAAATAGCTTTCAACGTTGAAGAATTAGAGTTAGATGTCGAAGAAAGCGTCGTCGTACTAGGCGTTTTAACATATAGCTTGGGCGGTCAATTATTGTATTTTATGTATTCTGCTGAAGGAAAAGTGGCAAAAAGCACTGAGACTATTCGACGGTACGAATTAGTTTCTCCAATCATTAGTGTATTTGGGATGCTATCTTCCGAAATTAGTTCTCCTCTGGCTATCAAAGACTTGTTTGAAAACCTCGATGAGATCGCAAAAGAATACGACGACAAGACCGTCATAATCTTACGTGATTAATCGCGCCAAAAAGACAAAAGGAACTTAGATGAAAGATTTGGATGAGATATCAGCACTTGGTTATGTATTAATAAAGTGTAGTAGCTCAGACCTGATCTGACAGTTACCCATTTTTCAAATGGTGTTGTCAGTTTAGATTTGAGCTAAATTCTTTTCAGCCCAAACTGTTTTCCCATCAAGTAATGTTTCGAAAGGTGTTCTTCCGCAGCAAACTTTGCCTTGATGAGTTCGATGATTGTTATAGGAATCCATCCAATCGTCCAGATCTTTTTGTAATTCCGCCATCGTCGAATAGAGTTTTTTCCTGAATGTGATCTGATAAAATTCGTTCAGGATCGTTTTGTGGAACCGTTCGCAAATACCATTTGTTTGAGGTGACATCGCTTTTGTTTTAGTGTGGTCAATGTCGTTAATAGCTAGATATAGCTGGTAATCATGGTGATCTACACGCCCACAATATTCTGTGCCTCTATCGGTCAAAATACGTAGCATAGGTAGGTTATGCTGCTCAAAATAAGGCAGTACCTTGTCATTAAGCATATCAGCAGCCGTAATTGGCGTTTTGGTAGTGTAGAGCTTTGCAAATGCCACTTTGCTATAAGTATCAACAAAGGTCTGTTGGTAGATACGTCCAACGCCTTGTAGATTACCTACATAAAAAGTGTCCTGTGAACCGAGGTAGCCGGGATGATGTGTTTCTATCTCACCACAGGCCTCGTCATCATGTTTCTTCTTCTCCAAAGCGGCTACCTACGCATCACTAAGTATAATGCCATCATTGGCTACCTTATCTTCGAGCGCTTTAAGTCGCATCTTAAAGTTCTCAAGATTGTGGCGCAACCAGATTGACCGCACGCCACTACCTGACACAAACACGCCTTTCTTGCGTAATTCATTACTGGTTCTATGCTGACCGTAGGCAGGGTATTCAATGGCTGACTCAATAACCGATTGTTCTGTAGCGTCATCTACGCGGTTTTTAAGATTAGGCGTTCGACGACTTTGACTTATCAAAGAGTCAATTCCACCTTCCTCTACAAGTTCTTGATATCGATAAAATGTATCATGAGATACACCCATCACTTTGCAGGCTTTAGATACGTTTCCAAGTTCTTCAGCTAAATTGATTAACCCAGCTTTGTGTTTAATGATTGGATTGCTAGTATGCAGCATGAGAGTTACCTTATTTTGTTTTGATTTAAAGATTCGACACCTTTATCAAAACGGGTAACTCTCTACTTTTCAAGAAGTAGTGTCAGATTAAGTCGGAACTAATACAAATAAAGCGTGCGGCGGTGACTGGTCAATAGACTCACACACCTAATGATACGCTGCTTCTCTCTTTAGTCTCTTTACTTACGCATATAGTCTTTAAATCTCTGAAAATAATCTTCATCGTTAATTCTGTCGTGCGCTTCTTTAAATGTGAGTATACGCCAGCGATCTATTTCTAAAGCTTTACCAATATAAACAGCTACTCGTTTTTCTGGCCAAGCAATGTCTAAGTAGTGCTCATCACCAGATTTTGGATCGACAACTCGATATTGAACGTGCGGTAACTCTAGTCCCAATGATTCACACATTTCGGCAAATCCAAAAAGAGACGGATCTATCCACTTTCTTAAGCTTTGCCAGTTTGTTGGATTGGATATGCCTTGTTCATGCCGTAAAGTAGTGATGATATCCATATCACTGCGCTTTATCCCCATATGCTGATGAAATGGCTCTTTTCTATGACAATCTAGACAAAGCGCTTTCAAATCTTGTGGTAAACATCGAGACTTAATGCGTCTGTTGTGGTGTGCGTGTATCAGTCTTTTATTTGATGATAAATTTACACCGCAATTTTCGCAGGTATAGCCCATTTTCTTGCGGTATTGTTTCGAAACCTCTTTCCAATCTTCTGGATAACCTTCATACCGATGCTTAAATTGCTCTTGCGGCAAGTACTCGAACATAGAGCTGTACAATGAAAAAAACTCGTCTAGTTTAAACTCTTCAACTATTTTATCTCTTCCAGCTTTGTTGCAGTTCACATAATCTTTGTAATTCAAATAAGTAAGACAATGTCTGCACACATCAAGACGCACATAGTGTTGTTTTGCATCTTCTTTAGCATTTTCTGCTCCATAGACGCGAAAATCACCGGATAAATCAGTAGTAACAATGTATCTGTCTAAACTATCTTTTTCTCTCATCTCTTCTAGTTTAGAGCATTCGGCAATGTGAAACTTACTTCCCTTACTTGCATCATTGAGCACCGCATCAAGTTTTTTTTGTTCCGGAATGTAAAGGAGTACTTGTCGTCCACTAGTGCTGATTAAGCCGTTGTCCATCTGAATCCTATCAAAATCTACGCTGATGCCATGAAGCAGTTGCTCATCAATATTAAAGTTGGCTTGCGGCCATTCTGTTGCCAAATCGAACTCTATGGGTTGTGTTCCCATTCGAGCAATACTTTCCTCTAGCTTGGAATAACTAACATTAATTTTCATGTGTTATTGCTAAACAGTTTACGCAGCTCAGCATCTGCATTGGTGATAACCGTAAAGTTAACGCGTCTTGATGCAACTTTGTCTTCTTTGCCGAATTTGTTCAATATGAGTTGAGAAGAGGAATAACCAACGGCAACTACTTTTTCTTTCAATAGGTTTTGTTGAAATGATTCTGCGGCGATTTCTGATAGAAATGCTAATACAGACCGAGTTCTATCTTGTGACAACTTCATATTTTTAAAATAGTGCTCTTCGACTGGTGTTTCTTTATTCCAACCTGAGCTTGTATGACCTTCTATGCGGATTTCTTTAATGGAAGATTCAAATGGCTTAAGTACAGCAAAATATCTCGGTCCAAAGTTGCTCAGCAGTGCTTTGAATTCTGGTTTTATTTCGGTTTTGCCTTCATCAAACACCAAATCGGGAGAGCGAAATACAAATGTGAGTGAATCTGGTGGTATTTCTGCGTTCCATCGTTTTAGGTCTGACTCAAACTCTTCGAATAAGGCCTGATAAATTTCTGTTTGAGTTTGCTGATACGCATCGGCAACACCTTGCATTTGCTCTTTATCTTTCTTGATATCGAGCATAAACGCCACTGCGATGAAGAGAAATACCATCATTAAGCCTGCCATCAAATCGGACACGCTTAACCAATGCGACTCTTCTTGCTCATTATGTCTTGGGGTGAGCAGCGCTTTCATGATGGTCTACCGCCATTAGGCTGCATGGAGAGAATATTATCCATTTGTTTAATGAGTATGGCGTAATCTGCGGTAAACTTTTCTGTAATTGCACCAAGATTACTGCCAAGTTGCTCCAGTGCTTTTGTCATCTCTTCGCCCATTGAATCGTCAAATTGAGTCATGGATTTTGTGATTGTGTCGCTGTTTTTCACTAACGTGTCGGATATAGACTTTTCAATAGCGGCAAATACTTTTTCAACACTGTCACGGTGTTGCTTACCTTGTTCATCAACGGTAACTGCAAGCGAGTCTCTAATACTCACTAAGTCTTCGTTGTAGCGTTGACTAAATTGTGCAGTATCTTCGAATAGGCTCTTACCTGCTGCTTTCAAGCTATCTTGAATCTCTTTGCCGCCGGTTCCCAATTCTTCAAGCATATTACGTAAATTATTATTTAAGTCTTCTACAGCGGTCGTAAGTTGGTCTTTTATTTCGTCGCTTGCGTTGGCGGTTGTCTGTGCTGATTCGGTTAACGCTGCTCTGGTTTGGTCGACGGTATCTCTGTAATTATCGGCACTGGCTGAAATCACTTCTTGTATTTTATCTGTACTACTTACGATACCTTGTGCCAATAAATCATTAGCGTTTTGGACACCAGTAATGGCAGTATCAATTTGGTTTTGGATTTCAGGTACTGAGGCAACAGCGGCATCTCTTACATCTGAAAATGACTGGAGATGTTCTTGTAGCTCACCTAACTGTTCAGCATTTACCTTTAGAATGGAATCGAGTTCTTCCATTGCCGATGGAATTGCGCTGGTATGCTCACTTATCTTAGAAACCGACACTTCTGTTTCACCAATACTGCGAACACCTAATTCATATTTGTGCTGCATGTCGACCAGTTGTTGTTTGTAGTTTTCTTGCCACTCAACGAGCTTAAGAACAGCACTGTCTAGTCGTGCAAAATTTTCTCCAAATTGCTCGGAAAGCTTGTTGTTAAAATCGGCGATAACATTGTTTAATGCTTCAATCACTTGTTCAGTGGCTGATTTAGATAAAAGCTCTGCAAAGTTTTCCAATTGACTCCAAAGTTCGCTTTGAAATTGCGTGAAAGAATCTGATTGCGAGCTAATGTTTTCTTTGATTGATGCAACGTCATCACGCAATATTTCAGCACTTTTAAATACATCCTCATGTCGTGCGGCTGTTTTTTCTTCGAGTGTTTTTAGGACCTTTAAC
>CAYUZL010000399.1:0-4218 GCA_964449725.1 uncultured Alteromonas sp.
GCATTGATTATCAATGTTGAAGGAACGATTGCGAATAACCAAAGTAGTAAGATTAGGTAAATGACATAACTTGTGGTCTATCGGTAAAGACTAATCCTTTAAAATTTTTCGCACAGATTAGAAATGGCTTTTGTTACTTGAAATACGCTTGGTAAAGGTAGCCACGTCAAATGTAGAGACTTCGATATGTCTTTAAATGTCCATTTATCAGGCATAAATAACAAGCAAATGAAAATATCCCCACTCAAAACGGCTAGAAACATCTCGCTCCAACCGTCATCGAGACTGTCGTTATTCCATGATGTAATACTCAATGTTAGAAATACCAAGCCCAGCAAGAAAAAGGGAAAAACAGGATGAAACCATGGTTCGCGAGGTGAAGGTAAAATATCGAATTTAATTGAAAATCGCAAAATGAGAATAAATACAACACAAAGCCAAACGGCGATACGAGCATATAAATCATTAATTCCGCCCATCGACAGCAAACAAAAAACAATTCCTCCTAAAATTGCCCATGCAAACTTTTTATAGTGTTTATTTTTTGAAGGCGAATAACTAAGTATGTTTGACCAAAAGTAGGGTTTTGTGATGAAGCGAGACCAAACCATTAGGAAAATGATAATGCTAGACATTAAGCTGATAGAGATAAGTACAGTCCATAGGCTGCTTTTGGAGAGAGTGTCGGCTTTATAAAATACAACCAATTTCCATGGTGCAGCTTTACTTAGTGGTCCGCCAGCAAATAGTGATTCGCTGTTTCTGTAGACGCCGGAAAATACAACTGCGTCGTTTTCATCGGAACCTTGATTTTGAGATGACATAATGGTTTGAATATTACTATCGCCATTTGTTTCAACCAAAATGTTCTCTAGCAAAACTCGGGATTCATCTGAGTGATAAAGTACTTCTCCTTTGCGATTAAATACGGCATAGCCAAAATTTTCTGGTAAGACTCTTAAGTAAAAAGTCCGTAGTTTTGTTGCGGCGCTGATAATTGTGCGGTGATCCATATCAGTGGTTTCAGTACTGTTGAAATCGGAAAATGAAAGTTGGCTACTTAACCTACCATCACTCACATTTTTTATTCTTTCAATGAAAAAACCATCTTTGCAGTTTTTTCTATTACCATAGAACCACATTTCACAGTTTATTGCGTGTTTATAGTATTCCCTATGGCTTAAATCGAAATCTGTGAAGTTAAACGCTTTTTCACTAATTCTATAAATCGGCACACGAACATTGCAATTATTGGCTTTTTCACATTGAGCATAATCAATATTTGATCTATTGGGTTCTTCACGTGTCGTTTTTTTTGTTATTGCCTTTGATATTTCTAAACCCAATGGGGCTTGGTAGCCTTGGGGTTTATGCGAATTGTCTTTTCTCTCTACACGCCCTGTATTATCTATTTTTAAAATTGATTCTAAAAAGCTATTGATTGTATTCCCATAAACATCTTTGTATGAGAAATGTAAATCGGTACTAATGCAATTGTCGATGTACACATATTTAATTTCTGACGTGTTTTTATCTGAAGCATTAGGGATATAACCTTCGCATTTTTTCCCCAAACGGGATATTTGTGTAAATTGCGCTTCTTTTTCTACCTGTTTTCGAATTGCGTTGATTTCATTGTCGAAGTCTTTAGATATAGCCTTATGGAAGGATTTGGCTTGTGTATATTTAGTCTCCAGTAAGTAGTTGTAGAATAGGTTGTGATTTAGGGCAATATTGATGATTGCCAGCAGTAAAATACTTCCCGCGAAAAATAAATTAATATCGGTTTTTGAATACAGGTGTTGCCTAGGGAAAAAATGAATTTTTAAGATAGGGATAGATGCGGTTAGCATTAATAAAGCGACTAATATCCAAAGCCCAGTATCGGGAGAAATGGAAAGTTTTCCTAGTTGTATATCCGCTAGTGGAACAAAGCCTAAAACATAATAGTGCGTTGAACCGACGTCGAGGTTATTGGTTGAAACCGGTTGAATGAACACGCGGTAACTTAGACTGCCTACCTTTAATTGAATGGCTCCGCTGTAAGTCACACCTTCTGCGGGATGTTGATCGTCCAATTCATTAATGTTTCTTTGCTTTTTCTCTAACGCGTTAAGCAGGGGGGTCACGGTTTCAAATTGCAAATCAGTGGTGTGAGTGGAATTGCCTAAATATTCTTTTCTGGCGAGTATTGCTCCTTCTTCATCTGCAATCATTATTAACGGAAATGAGAGAAGATTATTGGGTAAGAAATCCGCCGTAGAGGCTTTAAATATTGTATGCGGTTTATTTTTAATTGAATGATAGATTTGTTGGGGAACTTTGTCCCAATAATAGCTGAACCCGTCGTTTGACAGATGAAGTGGCGTTCTTTGTTTTTTTTTCGGAGTGGATACCAACTCTATCTGCCGAAGTGACGGGCTGGTTTTTATCCTGTTTAAAAACACAGGAATTTTATCTTTAAAAAGTTTATTTTTATACAAAGAATTAAAGGTCTTAGATACACCTTTTAATTGTTGCAGTGAATTTTCTAAGTTGTGGGCTGCAACGTTCAGCTCGCGAAAATGTAATTGATTTTGGTGATCTTCATTTTTTTGTATTTTGTAAAAATACAAAGCAGCAGAAATACCTATTGCGATAAATACAATACTACTAGCAATAAGGATATTCGACATCCGGCGTTTAGCTGGTGACATAATACGTCCTTGTAAACAGTAATTGTAAAATTTGATTTATTTCACTGTGTAAATTTTATACACCTTGGTGGTTGAATTGTCATCATTTAAATGAATATTTTTTGTTCTGGCGATAGGGTTGGTAAAACGGAGTATAAGAAACATTAAGACTATAGGTTAGACATAGTGACAGCTGTATTTGAGTCTGTTTTACGTTTTCCCAATAGGTGTTTTGAAGAAAATATGAAATTAGTTGTCGTCAAGATAAGTAAGTGTTCTGGTCTTTGGGAGTGAAATTCGAAATGAGATATGTTGAAGGTCTTGCCTCAACAAATTGCATGTTCAAGCTCTCGTTTATTTTGTCATTCACGGGCCAAAGTCAAAATCTCTTTGGATGGTGTAGTCGTCAATTACTGAGGTTTGTACGGGTTCGAAAATCGGCGGGGCTCGACAGGTATTGGCGGTAATTGGTGAGTCTAGTTTGTCTAAATGCATTGAAGACCCAGTAATCCTCCCCAAAATGACTTGACCACTTCAATTAGCATTCTAAGATACTCTGGTGTAAGTTTGCCAATCGGAATATCTCTTAATTTACGAAGTTTATCCAAACCTATTCTTGAATAGTGCCAGCGCTGGGTTAACCGATGAATGTCTAGTGCCCCTGTTATCATCATGGATGATGAAACAACGGGCTATGATGAGATCACCCCTTATACAAAAGGATCGATGTAGCTTTTGCTTGTGATACTTTTGTTAGATCCTTTAGAACGGTAATAACTAATAAAAATATTCTTTTTTGCAGCCGATGACTGCCTAACTAAATTCAAAAACTCTTTTACAGTTGAAACACTAAAAAACTGACTATTTGAATAATAGTATGCGCCATTTAGCAAAATGGCAGAATCGCAGAATTTGTTGGCACATACTCTTCCAACATTATGGATTTATACGACTCTTCAAGTTTTCGAATTATATCTGTTGCAGATTCAACATATATAGTTGAATACTCTATTTTTGAGAGGACTTCTGTAAGCCTGAAGCTCAAAGGAGTCAAATTCAATTTCTGAAAATGCTTCTGAAAGAATTTCATTCCTTATATTAGAGAACAGTTTTATTCTATTCTCAGGGTCTCGTAATACCATACGCGCCAACAACCCCTTGTATGCGAACTACTCTAACTGGTTTTCTAAAATAATATTTTCAAACAACTTTCCGACAAAATAGACTTCTGTGGAATGTTCTGGTCAAGTCCAACAGGACACTTTCCTAAAGGAATTCTCATACTCAACGGGTGATTGATCGCCATTCGACGAATGTAACCGCTCCACATTGTAATATTTAATATATGCAGCAACATCCTGCTTCATATGCTCTCTGGTTGGTTGAGCCACTTTGAACAACCAATCATGCTTCAAACTGCCGAAAAATCTTTCTACAACTGCATTGTCCCAACACGCACCGACATCACCCATGCTTGCTCGGCAATGAAGGTTCTTTAATACATTTCTGAAATGCTTACTCGTGTATTGGGAGCCTCTATCAC
>CAYUZL010000400.1:0-5658 GCA_964449725.1 uncultured Alteromonas sp.
ACCCTCCAATGATTGCGTCTATTGATGCAGATGGTTTGTACTATTTAAATGTTGGTGATAACCAAGAGCAAGCATTAGACGCCGAGGCACTAGCCTTATTAGTGCAGTCAAAATTAAAGCAAAATGAAAATACCCCAGTGGTAGTGAAAGGCGATGGTGCTGTGCCGTACAAAAATGTCATTGGTCTAATGGTACTTTTACAAAATGCTGGCGTTCCTTCTGTGGGACTAATGACAGACCCGGAAGATAGCTAAAGCGATGAAATTCGATCCTGCTTTAGCTAAATCCTTTGGTTTACACAGTGTGATTATCGCCCTGCTTTTGGTGAGTGTGAACTTTACCGCAGATCCCATAGCCATGCCTGTTCAAAGTGTGCCTGTCATTGAAGCGACCTTTATTGATGCGCAAGCTATTGCTGACAAAAAGCGCGAAGAAGAGCGCATTTTGGCTGAGCAAAAACGCATCGAAGATCAAAAACGTGCCGAACAGCGCAAAGCCGCTGATGCTAAACGTAGAGCAGAAGCAAAACGAAAAGCCGAAAAAGCGGCAGAAGATAAGCGTTTAAAAGAGCAAAAACGCCAACAAGATCTGAAGAAAAAAGCAGCGCAAGAAGCTAAGCGTAAAAGGGAATTAGAAGAGGCCAATAAGCGAAAAGCTGAAGACGCAAGAAAACAAAAAGAATTAGACCGTTTACAAGAAGAGCAACTCGAAGCAGAGCGTAGAGAGCAAGCAGCGAGAAGAAATCAGCAACGAAATCAACAAATTTCAAATGACGTAGAACGTTATCGTGCAGAAATAAATGGACGAATTCAACGGCACATTATTGACGACCCCGCGTTTAAAGGAAAAGAATGTCGTCTTAACATAAAGCTTGCCTCGACTGGACTTGTTATTAAAGTTAGCACACTAGGTGGTGATCCTGCCTTGTGTCGCGTAGCCGAAAACGCAGTAATCAGAGAGGAGAAACTTCCAGTATCAGAAGACCCTGCTGTGTATGAAAAATTGAAAAATATTAACTTAACGGTGACATTGTGAATATGATTGATTTAAGGAAAGTAGCACAAGGTATCGTGCTGATGTGTGGGTTGTGTACCTCGTTTTTGGCTAATGCAGCGCTAGAAATTGTGATCACCGAAGGCGTGAATAGTGCAAGGCCTGTGGCTATTGTACCCTTTAAATGGAATGGTACAGGCGCATTACCTGGTGAATTAACCGATGTTATCAATGCAGACTTACGCAGAAGTGGCAGATTCAATCCAATCAATGCCGCGAATATGCCTCAATACCCTTCTACTGACAGTGAAGTGAATTATGGAGCCTGGGCGTCCACAGGAGCCGATACCATAGTGGTTGGTAGTATTTCTGATACGCCCTCAGGCCAATATGAAGTCAAATTTGAAATTATTGATGTATTGCGCGGGCAAGTGACTAATGGACAAAGTAAATCTCTACAAAATGGTAGTTTGGTGTTGTCAGCCGATCACATTATTGATTCGCGTAAAGCCATTATTAACGCTCAAGATTTTAGGCAACATGGGCACAGAATAAGTGACGTGATCTATGAAAAACTAACCGGTACTCGTGGGGCTTTTCTGACTCGTATTGCGTACGTGATTGTAAAAGACAGTAAAGACTATGATTTACCCTTTCAGTTAGTGATTGCTGACTACGATGGCGAAAACGAAACCCGTTTGTTGTCATCACCTGAACCACTTATGTCGCCGTCTTGGTCTCCAGATGGTGAAAACTTGGCGTATGTGTCGTTCGAAAACCGTAGGCCACAAATTTATATTCAAAATATATATACAACTAAACGCACAAGACTGACCGATTTTCCTGGCATAAACGGCAGCCCAGTATTTTCACCTGATGGTAAACAATTGGCCATGGTACTGTCGAAAGACGGCAATTCTGAAATTTACACTATGGATATTGCGTCGAAACAATTGCGCAGAATCACCCGAAATAGAAACATAGATACTGAACCTTCTTGGACACCAGATGGAAAAAGCTTAGTATTTACATCAGAACGGGGTGGTAAACCACAGATTTATCGCGTAAATTTGGAAACAGGAAAGATTCGTCGCCAAACATTTGAAGGTGAAATGAATCTTGGTGCGACTATCGCGCCCGATGGCCAAGACATGGTATTAGTGAATCGCACTCGAGGTAAGTACCATATTGCTAAGCAAGCGTTAGAAGGCGGAGCAATACAAGTACTTACTCGTACAGATTTAGATGAATCACCGAGTATTGCGCCCAACGGAAGTATGATTATATACAGTACCTTATACAATGGTACCCAAGTGTTATCGTTGGTTTCACTTGATGGCCGTTTTAAGGCTAGGTTACCGGCAGCGAACGGGCAGGTTAAATCGCCCAGTTGGTCGCCCTATCTGTTTTAGAATAAAAACAGATAAGCTACTTACTCGTAACAACAATTGAATCATGTAGTACATTTAGAACGTACAACAATAAGGAACACCAAAATGCAGCTAAACAAAATTATGAAAACGCTCGTTATCGCCATACCTATGGTTACTATGGTAGCGTGTAAGTCAGGCCCTACTGACGCTGAATTAGAAGCAGAGCGTAACCGTGAAGCACAAGCTCAGCAACAAGCCGCTGCTGAAGCACAAGCTGCAGAAGAAGCTCGTGTTAAAGTAGAAGCTGCTGCTAGAGCAAGCCGTGCTGCAGAAATCGTTGAGCAAGAAAAGCAAGCTTTGATTAACGACCAAACCGTGTATTTTGAATTTGACCGTTCAAGCGTTAAAGCTGAGTTTTATCCCATTCTAGATAAGCACGCGGCATTCTTGGTTAAAAACCCTAACCAAACAGTGGTTATTGAAGGTCACTGTGATAGCCGTGGTACACCTGAATACAATATCGCTTTGGGCGAACGTAGAGCGCAATCGGTAGAAACCTACTTGCGTAACCAAGGCGTATCTTCTAGCCAAATTTCTGTTGTATCTTACGGTGAAGAAAAACCAGTAGTATCTGGTGCAACTGAATATGCTTTCGCGCAAAACCGTCGCGGCATTGTTCGTTACAACTAAGGTAACTCAGCTTATGCGTTATTTTATTAAAGGCGAAGCATTGTGCTTCGCCTTTTTATTCTCTGCTTCTGTATTCGCACAAGCCCCCGTATCTGACGTTAATCAGACGTTGGCAACTAATAGCGGTGCGGTTAATTCAACTTTACCTGTTTCTTCATTAGAAGAACGTGTAGCGGTACTAGAGCGCATTATTAAATCTAGAAACGTTATGCAGCAAAGCTTACAAACTCAACTCGATGACATGCAGTATGAAGTCGACGAGCTGAGAGGCACAGTAGAGTTACACACCAATCAACTTGAAAAAGTACTGCAGCGACAACGAGAGCTCTATTTAGAAATAGACAAACGTGTAGAGTCTCTTAAAAGTACTCAAATACAAGTGCCTGCATCAAGCTCTGCTATTAATGAACCTACAACCTCTGTTGAGCCTCAGTTAGGTGAGTCGGAATCATACGACAAAGCAGTTAACTTAATTTTAAAAACGCGTGAATACGACAAAGCGATACCTGCTTTTCGAGAGTTCTTGCAAGCGTATCCAAGTAGTGAATTTGCAGACAATGCACACTATTGGTTAGGCCAGTTACTTTTTAATAAAAAAGAATGGGCTGATGCTGAATCGTCGTTTTTAACGGTTGTTAATAATTTCGCCGACTCAACAAAGCGCGCAGATGCTATGCTAAAATTAGGTGTAATAAAACAAAATTTAGGGCAGGGATCACAAGCGACTGATTGGTTCGAAAGGGTCATCAGCGAGTATCCAACTTCTTCTGCGGCTAAGTTAGCTAAGTCACGTCAGCAATAATATTTGTCGTTAAGCCGGTTTTTGTGTGTGTTTTGACCACTTGAACCGGTTTTTACGAAAAAATGACAATAAAGTACTAATTAAGGTTGCGCAGACTCATTAAATGAGTATTATATGCGCCCGTTGCCTAGCACAGGCAAACAAATGATGGGTCGTTAGCTCAGTTGGTAGAGCAGTTGACTTTTAATCAATTGGTCGCTGGTTCGAATCCAGCACGACCCACCATCATTTAGTTAAGCGTTACAATATGTATATGGGTCGTTAGCTCAGTTGGTAGAGCAGTTGACTTTTAATCAATTGGTCGCTGGTTCGAATCCAGCACGACCCACCATTTCGGGTGTTACCCATACATAATTCCTCTAAAAGCCTAAACAGGTTTGCCCTTACTGCACATCGAAACCTTCTCAGCTCAAATCTGCATTCGACCAAGAATTTGAACAAATCAGTCGTCAATTATTACGCGATAGACAGCAAAAGCTTAAAGTTCGTATCGAGATTGCCAAACCTTTTATTGATACCCATCCAAACAAGAACCTTTCTTTAGAGGAAACAATAAAAATACTATCACCTATTCGGTTTGGTGACTCAGGTTATGTGTTCGGATATGACAGCAGCAGTGTTAGGTTATTCAGTGGTTCGGCGGCCAGTGGTACTTGGTGATAATTTTAGTAACTTGAAAGATAAAGGTCGATGACAAGCCCTTTTGTGGTTTAGTGAGCAGGCTCGTCGTTGCAGGTAAAACTTATATTTACTCTTTAGCCAGTAGTTTTGCGGTAACAAAATCAACTAGCGTTTTTACCTTAAGTGACAAATATCGATTTTGAGGATAAACCGCCCATACCCCATCTTTCGGTTTTTGATGCTGCTTTAATAGTGGAACCAGTTCTCCAGTTTCAAGATAATTGTTTACATAAAAGTCAGGGAGTTGAATGATGCCAATACCTTTTAGCGCAGCATCGACTAAACCAAAACCACTGTTACACCGCACGCTTCCGGTGACTTTTAGCTTCTTTTCTTTACCATTATTGATAAACCGCCAGTAGTCATGTGTGCCTAACAGGCAGTTATGATCATTTAAATCCGATAGAGAATGAGGCATACCGAACTTTTGGATGTATTGGGGAGAGGCGCATACAAAGGTTGAGCGCTGGGTTAGTTTTCGGGCGACTAAAGTAGAATCTTCAAGTTCACCAAGGCGTATGGCCAAATCAAACCCCGATTCCACCATATCCACTCTATTATTACTTAAGTTGGTGATAATTTTGATATCGGTATGCATTTTCACAAAGTCATTTAAGATAGGAATAATGACTTTTTCACCGTAGGTTACAGGTACCGAAACATTCACTGTTCCTTTAGGTGTACCGGTTAAATTGTTTATTGCTTGTTCTGCTGCGTCTAAGCCATCTAGTAAATCTTTACAGTGTAAATAATATAAGTGTCCTTCTTCTGTTAACGCTACTTTTCGAGTAGTTCTGTGAAACAATTTAACGCTAAGCCGTTTTTCTAAGGCGGTTATCTGTCGACTGACTTGCGCAGTAGAAATTAACAGTGCTTTTGACGCCAACGTAAAGCTCATGTGTTCAGAGACCGCAACAAATTCTGTGATGCCTTCCCACTTCATTATTGTTACACCTCAGTAAAAGATATTTAATAAATACAGTATTGTTATTCAAATTAAAACAAATAATAATGATTTTAAGTGAGAAATCTAAATAGTGAGTGTTTGGATTTTAAAGCGTTTAAAGGCGAATTTAATGAACAATAACGAAATCAATACAACCTCAGGCTTTATTAAAT
>CAYUZL010000401.1:0-8033 GCA_964449725.1 uncultured Alteromonas sp.
CTATAGCACTGGCGATGAAACCCGCTGTCCAAATTCTTTCATATGCTTGGCTTTGCGCTTTAGTGTTAAAACTAATCGATGTTTTTAACGCAAATTGGGTTGCAATAGTGTGGACTTGATTCAAACCTAAGTAATTTATCGCGTGGTTAATATTGGTTATCGGTTTTTTTAACCCAAACGCAGGAGAGTTAGCTGATTTAATGACTTTTGCCACTAATTCAGGATCTTTCTTAATAATGTTATTGAGCTGTTTTGAAGACGATATCTGGGTACTAAGCTCTGTGAGTAAAGGGTGGGGTTTGCTAAGGTTTTCAAGTATAGATCTTTGCAAATCAGATGGTATCTCCTTTGGAGATGAAACTAGAGAAAACAGTTCGAGTTCTTCGGGTATTGGTAGTGGCGTTCTATTTTTTAAGGAAGAGGCTGCTAAGTCCTTTTTTTCGAAATGAGACGTATCGTTAGCTGGATTGACAATACTGTTATTTATTCGAAAATCTCTATGCTTTATCAGCGAGTTCCTAAATTTGAATGATGTGGAAGGCGATACTTTAATTTTAAAAAGAAATACACCTGCAAGTATTAAAAGGAAAACGGCAACAGCGGTTATATTCAAAGCAAGTCCATCAATAAAGTTACTTAATGTGATGACTAAATAGTAGTCAAAATAAAAGGATGTATCTAATTTTATTGTATTTATTCGGGTAACAAGTCGTTCTTGTATTTTCGTGTTACCTTAATTCGGTCGCCTGATGATAGAAGCGCGATATACTCTCCATTGGAATTAGGTGTTAGCTTAGTCAACTTTTCAGCATTGATTATTGCTGACCGACTAACTCGTTTAAAGTTACGGCTACATAAGCTCGTTTGTAGTTCCTTCATAGTTTTGCGGATTATGTCTTTACCTTCATGGGTATGTACGCACATATAGTCACCAGCAGCTTCTATCCAATAAATACTCTCGAGCTTAATTCGTACCCACTCCGTTCCTGTTTTAAATGAAACAGTCTGCTTTGCTTCACTTAATTTGCCAGGCTCAGCGTGTTCTAATTGTGATATGAATGTACTTATCGAGTCTCCGGTTTTGTTTATTAAAAGAGAGTTGAGTTTATTTTGTTGTTGAGCTAAATGGCAATTTTCGACGTCCGTATAGAGTTTAGTAACACAAGACTCCAACCTGTCGTCAGCAAAAGGTTTGAGTAAATAATCAAAGGCTTTGAATTCAAATGCCTCCAGAGCAAACTCTTTAAAAGCGGTTACAAAAATTATTCTGGTAGCATAATCGTTGGCTTGAATCCATTGAGCGAATTCAAGCCCAGAGATACCGGGCATTTCTATATCTAAAAAGACGACATCAGGCTTGATTTCGGGGAATGATAACTTGGCCTCGCTTGCTGAGGCAAAAGAACCGATAACTCGTATTTGCTCATTGTGTTGCAAGCGCAATAAAAGCCCTTCTCTTGCTAACGCTTCATCGTCGACAATAATTGCACTTAAGAGTTTTTTCATGCTAGCTCCGTTGGAATACTAATACTTACTTTAAACCCCACTTTAGGCTCTGTCTGAATAGTAAAACTGTGATTATTGGGATATAAGACATTTAACCTGTCTTTTATATTTTTTAACCCAACACCGCGATGTGAATGACTATGGATGTTTTGTATTTCGGGTACGTCAACTTTGCCTGGGCCGTTGTCAGAGATAACCATAATGAGTTGTTTATAAACAACGTTAGCTTGAATACAAATAACACCACCGTCGTTCATTTTTGCAATCGCGTACTTTATTGAATTTTCAATGATAGGTTGTAATAAAAGGCTTGGCACTAATAGTACTTCAGCCCTTTCTGAAATTTGTAAGTCGACTGATAGTCGTTCTTCAAAACGTGTTTTTTCGATATCTAGATATAACATTGTCGCTTTTATTTCTTCGTATAAAGGGACTTTTTTCTCTGGATCGTTATCCAATGAAAATCGAAGAAATGTAGAAAGCCGAATTATCATGTCATTGGCTTTATTTGTATTTTGTTTGAGTACTAACGTAGATACTGCATTCAGTGTGTTAAATAGAAAATGGGGGTTAATTTGGTAGCGAAGCATTTTGATTTGCGCTTGATGGGACAGTCGAACAGCATCTATGTGAAGTTGTTTTTCTTTCATTAACCGGTAATGATAATTGATGCCAAAGTACAAGCTACTCCATACAAGAACCATGAAAAAGGAATAACTTAATGCGTTAAGCATAAACCATGGAGAGGTGCCGGAGCTTTGCATGTTTTTTATCATGGCATAGATACTGATGCCTTTGCCAAGTGATAGCATGACGACATTTTTATAAGGAGTCCATATAAGCGCAACGACTAGGCTTGATAAAGTGATGATTACAATTAGTTTTTTTGGCGAAAGCGCCCAACAGCGACGATACAAATAACGCAAGGGGAGAGTCAAAAAAAACGCCATTGATGCACTTAAAAATAAGGGGAAAAGTACATAGAAACCAGAGTCTACTTTTTGTTCGAACAAAATGTTGTCGAAGGCAAATATCACAACATAGGCCGCCCACCCTAGACAGTGTAGCATCCAAAAGTTGGGTTGGTTGGATATTATTTTTGTAGCATTTTGCATTGAATACCTTTGAATGTGAAAAGTATGTAAACAGCTTATCGTTTTTATAAGAAAGTTAAAGTGACTACGAGAGTAAGAACTTATACATGCGATAAAGGCAATAAAGTAAAAAAGGGCCCAAAGGCCCTGAGTGCAAGGAAAACACCTTAGATAATTCTGTTGTTCAGTCGTCTAGGGAGACCGCAGGTTTATGAAGGTCCAAGCACAAAAAACTCTCAGGAGTTAAATTTTAATGGGAACATTTATTTTTCTTGCATGGGATCTTAGCAATGTGAAGTTCAGTTAATTCTGGGGATATGCGTTTAGCTATGGCCCAAGCTTTTTCTGATAGGGCATAATCGATGGCACTTTTGCCATTACATTTTAATCCGTCTTCCACATCTCGTAATTTTACGCGAGCGTTTTTTAATGCCCTATTTAGTTGTAATTTACTATTTGATTTTATCGCTTTACATATGCTTACTAGTTGTCTTTCTTGGCTGGGAGGGATATACACAGACGTTTGGGAAAGAGCGTTAAAGCAAACAATTGACGCACTAATAGCGATAACAACAAGACCTTGTTTCATTTTCATAATACTTACCTTTACCCATTTGTTTACTTGGTAACTGAAGTTCAATTAAAAACGAGTAAATGCAAAAAGTAACGGCTTATGCGCTAGTCAACGGAAGGTTTCGATATCAAATATTAAGATGCATTTAGATGCGGTGAGTAGTGGGACAAGTAACGGATTTATAGGATGTGAATTTATTTAAGATATATAAATCCGTTGCCTTATTCAGCTCGTTAGATTGCGTTGTTTTCTCTTTATCCAAATAGATTACAAATCTCTTAAGAAACAAACGCGAAAGATCAGCACTCCCCCGTAGCTAATGTATTAACCCAAACAACTTAATGCCACTAAGATAAACCAACACAATTAATACAATAGCGCCTAAAATATGAAAGAATCTTGAATTTCTATATCGAGACAATCGTGGATGTCGAGCCATAACGAGTAATAAAATAAACACGACAAAGGGTAACAAAAATGCATTTGTAGCTTGCGCTATCACAATAAGAGTTAAAGGCTTAGTTGCTAGCGTCGCAAACAGAACGCCTATCGCAATAATGCCTAGAGCAATGCGTTTGAAAGCAGCTCCTTTGGGCGTGTTCTCCCATTGCATTAAGCTTGTTATTGCATAGCTTGCAGCCAAAGGGGCAGTCACTGCGCTAGTAACGCCAGCAGCAAACAAACCTAAGCCAAAAAATAGCCCTGCATAATCCCCTAAGACTGGTTTAAATTGGGCGCTCATATTTGTAACATCTAGAGGGGTTTGGGTGTTGAAAAACGCGACCGTAGCCGTAGCCATAATAATTAAACTGATACCACCTCCTATGCAAATTGCGATAGCGCTGTCTTTTCGTAAAGCGCTTACATGTTGATTCATTGGAATATTTCGTTTAGTTTGGATAACTAGGCTGGCATGCAAAAATAGGTTGTAGGGAACGACTGTAGTACCTATTAACGCTAGGGCTAAACTTAAGATTGAACTGTCGAAAGAAGGACTAGCGATTTGTTTGGTTAATTCAAATACATTCGGTTGCATTGCAATTAACGTAATGACAAAAACGACAGACATAATACCAACAAGTAAAACTAAACTTCGTTCTATTAATTTGTAAGAGCCTGACAAAATGAGCAATGTCGCAGCGGCCCCAATAACAATAGGCCAATAGGGCATATCGACACCTACAGCACTAAGCAAACCAATAGATGCCCCAGTCAAATTACCAGATTGATACGCTGTATTGCCAACACCTATGGCAAGAAAAATGAGTGCGGCAATTGCTTTTTTAACATGCTGATTTGAGAATACTGATAATATATTTTTACTCAAGGGCAGTTTTGTAATCGCGCTAATGCGGATCACCATGTCTTGCAGAGCATAGGTTGCAATGATTGAGAACAATAGAGCCCAAGCGAGGTGCATGCCTTGGCTCGCGCCAGCTATACTCGCCGTTGTTACAGTTCCTGGGCCGATAAAAGCCGCAGCAATGATAAGTCCACTTTTGTTTTTCATTGAGTTCGTTGACATTTTTCAAGAGAATCATCATGCTGAAGGAAAATTAAGAACTTTTCAAATATGATTTGCGATACTTTGCTGACTTTGATGACATCGCCTGTATTGAAAACTCACGTACACTCATATGGATTTGTAAGTGGGGTTGTATTTGGGGTAAGTGCGGCTCCAGAAATACCTATGCCAGAAACATGGATGCCATGGGTTTTGAATGGTTCTCATCAAAAGCCTTTAGCTGCATCTGAAGTAGATAAATTGGCGGATGGTTTGGTGTCTCAACTCCAGTGGCAGTTGAAACTAATAAAAGATGAGGAAAATTATTTACCTAAATCTTGTGTTTGGTCAGAGAGTAAAGAAAAACCCATCGCATTACAGGAATGGTTACAAGGAGTTTTGTTTGCTCATAGTCAATTGGAAGAAGTCTGGTTTAATGCTTGGCAAAAAGCCGATTTAAATGAGGGGGAATCTCGTTTAGCTCGCTGTTTGAAGTGTTTTAGTGTGCTTGCGAATACTGAGCTCGCTATGTCTGGTCTTGATGAAGAGAAGCAACGTACTTTAACTGAAAACTTGCCTATTTTGGCAAAGCAGCTTGAGCCACTACTAAAAGACTACGTTAATTTAGCGGGAGAATTGGCGGCGAGCTTACCGGGGCAGTTTGAAATGTACAGTGAAATACCAAAAATACTAAAGCCTTAGTAGTTGCGAGCACTAATTATTTTAAGTGTTTCCTCACACTTAAAATGTAATTATCCAGCTCTTTTTTAGCATCTTCATATTTATCATTTAACACTAGCGAGTCAGGGTCTCGAAGTAGCTCTTTAAATGCTTTGTCCGTTTGCTCTAATAGCGTTTTTAAGTGTTCGTTACTAACATCCATGTTTGCTCCGTGGGAATGACTAAAAAATTCATTGAAGACGTTTCATTATAATATAACAGGTGTTTTGTGTGAAAAACCAGCAGTTTATTTAGAATGGTTTTACGACGGCTAATAATACAACTGCGAGTATAATGATGACAGGGGCTTCATTAAGAAAACGATAAAATCGACTGCTGTGTTGGTTTTCATCCCGTTCAAATTTCTTGTACAAGGCAAATAAATAAAAATGATAGGCATACACAAAAATAAGTAAGATCATTTTTACATGCAGCCAGCCTGATATCTTGAACCATACTGAGCCATAGCTGGCAATAAGTGCTACGCCAAAAATAAAGGTTAATAGCGCGAAAGGGGTAACGAATAGCCAAAGTCTGCGCTCCATAGTTTTATAAGCATCTTTAACAGCTTGTATGTCTGTACTTTCGTGATAAACGAATAAGCGAGGCAAATAAAATAAACCTGCCATCCAAGCTAACATAAAAAAAATGTGTAGGCCTTTAATCCACAAAATCATAATGGGTACTCACTATTCATAGAGTTAAATATAGGTTTGTTGTAGGTATTTTTGCACTTGATTCCAGGTCACAAGGCCTATGATTTTATTGGGATCGTCGCCGTATATGTAAACAGCCCCACGTCGGTCTCGTTTTAAGTTGTCATAAACTTCTGCCAATGTAGCCTGCGCGCTAACCCCTTCCAAATCCAAATTGTGTGTAGACACAGTGTCACTATTGGGTAGTGTTTTACACATAACAAACTTAAAGCTGGTATCAAGCTCAAACGTGTATTTTTGTACAATTAAGCAGGTAGGGTGTGATTTATGGTATTTTTTTAATGCACCTTTAGGCGCGTCATGAAATAGCTTGAAATCTGTTTCCAGCGCAGCGAGAACACCAATTTTTTCTAGAGTTTCTCTTACTGGATTAACGGCATAAGGTAATTTTTGATAATCCAGCTGTTGTAAAAATATAGATCTATTTTTGAAAAACTGGGTTGAGGTAACGTATGCAGGCACGATAACTAAAATCGCTGGTAATATGACTTCAGGACTATAGGCTAACTCCATAACTGCAGTTAATGCCGCAAGGGGAGCATGCAGAACCGCCGCGAGCATGCCGGCTAAGCCCAAAAGCGCAAAACTCCCTCTAAATTCATCAGCGTCTATAAAACTCTCTATTGGAACAAGAAACAGAGCTCCTGCAAGCATGCCAATAACCATGACGGGACCAATAATACCTCCAGGTATACCTAAACCAATGGCGACAATAGCCAGTGTCATTTTGGCCAATAAGATAAGCGCTATAAATTGAGCTTCTGGATTGTCATTAAACAAATGGCTAATAGATTCAAAGCTAGCGCCTAATGCTTGGGGTAAAATAACCCCCGCTATTGACGTAACTGCGGCAGCTATGGCTAAGCGCCATACCATATTTACGGGGCGAAAGAGGGTCATAATAAACATGAGCTGGCGGTTAAAAAGAGTGGCAAGCGCGCCTAAACCTATGCCCACTACAATGAGGTACAAAAACATCCACTGATTAATGTGGGTATAACTAAATAATTGCAATTCAGTTGATACGCCAAACACAGCTCTTGTCATAACCGAACCACAGGCCGCGGCAAGCATGACCGGAACAAACAGATGAATTCGATATTCTCGTAATACGACTTCCATAACAAATACGATGGCAGCCAAAGGGGTATTAAAAGATGCTGATATACCCGCTGCAATACCACAAGCTGTAAGTATTCTTATGCTGTTGTAGGGTAATTTCAGCGCTTGTCCCATAAAACTACTACTTGCAGCACCTAAATGGACAGAAGGGCCTTCTCGGCCTACAACAAAGCCAGTTGCTAAGGCTAACATTCCACCAAAAAATTGGTTGATAGTGGTGCGCAGTGGCATGACGCCGAAATGGGCTTTTATTCTATGAATAACAAAAGGAATACCTAAGCGATAGTGTTTGAAGCCAGTAAGAAAGGCGACGAGTAAAATACCTGTGACAGCAAAAAAAGGCGCAATCATGCGTACAGACCAATGCGCATTGGGATATGCATTAGGTGCATCGAATATATATATTTGAATAATTTCAATTCCGATGCGGAACAATATAATGATAGATGCTGCGAAAACGCCACCAATAATCCCCAGAGCGCAAAGGTGCACACTGGTTTTTGGCTGAGCAAGAGCACATCGAAGTTGTTGAATAAAGGTCAAAGCTTGAGACACGTATGTAAAATCCTTAAGCTATAGCCACAATAACAAAAATAGTGACTAGTGCGAAAGGTTTAGTGATGGGAAATTTGAAATTAAAACGCAGTATTCGTATTAAGCGCTACAGAAAGCTAGTTGTATTTCTTTGTTTAATTGCAGCACTTTGGTTAGGTTTTACAATGGCCAACTATCACCAAGAGCAGCTGACCCATACAATAGATGCACAAGCAATGACAATTGATAAATTGAACCAAGAC
>CAYUZL010000402.1:0-7543 GCA_964449725.1 uncultured Alteromonas sp.
CATCAGAGTTGAGTGCGTTTCCAGATGTTCAATGTGACGATCGCAGTGCACCCGTCACCCAATGTGATTTATTCATACAGATTAGAACTGATCGTGTAGACATATGTTACGCAATCGGATTAGAAGTAATGGAGTTAATGCGACTTCATGCCGATTTAGTGGAGTCAGTGTCGGGGTTCCGCTATTTGGATGGCCGAGATTTAAACGGTTTTGTATATGGTGCCAATAACCCTCGAGGTCTTAAACGACGAGAAATTGCGATTATTGGCGATGAAAATCCATTATTTTCTGGTGGGAGTTACATTCACGTTCAATGTTATAAACATGACTTAAGACGTTGGCAGAGTCTATCTGAACGTCAACAAGAACAAGTGATGGGAGTAACCAAAGAGCATAATCTTATTAGCCCTGAATGTTCTGACTCTTCTCATGTAATACGAGCGGCGACGAGCTGGAGTGATGAGCCCCATGAAAATTTAATCTTGCAGGGTATGCCCTATGGCGATATGACCACTCAAGGTTTGTTTTTTGTTTGCTGTGCAAACTCTCCTCGTATTTTTAAATCTCGTCTTTACTCCCAAGTTGTTGGGACCAGTGAAGGGGATTATGATCGTTGGTTAGATTTTACAAGCGCAGAATCTGGAGGAGCGTATTTTGCACCTTCGGTTACTTTTATTCAGGAAAGTGTACGTAGTTTTTAAAAGGTGGACCAACTACTTGGTCCACTTAATTTTTTTACGTTCGTTAAGCGCCTAATAGCTTTTCAACGATATTGTTCATTTCTTTAGGCATTTGTCCAAGAATAAGTTGATCGCTATTTGCTAGTGTCACTTTCTCTTCAATAAAATTAACAATTTCATTTTTTTCAATGTCAATAATACCGCCAAAAGCAACAACTCTTTTAACGCCTAGTTTGGTTCCAGGAATAGAAAGACTGCCTTTTGTTGAGTCTACGTGTAACACAATGGCATATTTAAATTGATAATCATCTGATACTGCGCTAATTTTTTTTAGTGCAGTGGTTAATTCATCGATGGATGATGTTAATTCATCGGCAGAACTGTCCATTGAGTATTTTTTCTTTTTTGCTCGTTTACGCATGCCTTCAGCTAATGAGTAGGACATGTTCCCAACCATACTATAAAGTTGTTGAGATGAAATCACGGACTTACCATGTTTAGACGCTACGCCTGCTGTAATAGCAAGGCCAACTTCTTGTGAATCGCCGGGTACACCATGGAGTGTAATTGGAAAGATAATGGCGGGAGCAGTCGTATCAACTTCAAGAGGAAAGTTATAATCTGAATTCTTCTTTATTGATGCGGCGGATGTAAAGCTTGAGATCATAAAGAGAGTTGTTAGTGTGATTAGTTTAAATGTACAGTTTTTCATGATGTGATATTTTTGTGATAAATTGAAGTGGAAAGATAGACCACTAGTGTAAACTACACAATATTATGCAGTGATACTTAGGTATAAATTTAAGCGGTCATATATATCGCCTATTTTCCGCTAAAAATCCAAGGAGTAAGAAGCTACAAATAATGCAGATACCACGATAGAGGTAAGGGATTGACAGCAGGAGGTCTTTTATAAAAGGAGTGATAAAAAGCATTATCGCACCATAACCAAACGCACACATCACAACAAAAACAAAGGTTCGTACAATAAAGTGATAGGGGCTGATAATACGTTTTATATGCTTGTTGATTACATCGCCATAAATAACTAATAAGGTTGCTAATAAGGTTAGTGCAATTTGCGTTAAGTGGGGCTGACACCATTGGCTTAATTGCGACAACATCCCCGTAATAAACTCCATAAATATCGCTTTTTTCAAGTTATCAAACTTAAGATAAGTATAGAACAAACCTTTATAAGTACTTGATACTTTCCTAATATATCAATACGTGTATATAATTTGTTGTTGAAATGTTGCTTTTTTGTTTTTTGCGAGGCGCTGTCGATGAAATTATCTGTACGAAGAATGATCTATTGTGCTTTTTTTGCGATGCTCGTTTTGCTGGAAGGGTGCTCCGGTGGTGATGACAGCTCTACGACTAATATTACGCCTGTCATAGAAGACGTAGTTGAGCCTCCTATTGTGATTGAACACCTACCCGCAACATTAGACGTCGAATTTCAATGCGATTCAGAGATTTCTGCAGGGCTTACTACAGAGATGGAGTCAGCAATTGTTTTAGCGCAAAGTCGTTATTTGGACTTACTTGTTAAGACAACAATGAGCAGTAGTAAATATATTGATTACACCAGTGATAGCGGTGAATGGGAGTTACAAAATGCGACGCGCTGGACCAGTGGCTTTTTACCGGGCGTACTTTGGTATCTTTATGGCTTATCAAATGATGATCTGTGGCGTGAGGAAGCATTAGCGTCGACTTCTGGGGTGGCCTTTTTATCTACAGCCACTGACAATGACACCAGTTTTCAAATTTACAGTTCATATGGTATCGGACGAGAAATTTTAGGTGGAACATGGGACGAGGCAGATGTTGCCATCGAAGAAGCAGCAACAACCTTATTTGTACAGCGCTTTAATCCTAATATCGGTGCGTTTCGAGCCTGGCCGCAAAGTGAAAGTGACCCTTTTGAAATCACTGCATCAAGGCCCTTTGAAGTGAATGTTGATATGATCATGAATATGGAAGCCTTGCTCTCTGCTTCAGCTCTTTCTGGTAACAACGAACATTATGACGCAGCGGTAGCTCATGCCGATGTGACTTGGGATCAGCTCATTCGATCTGACTTCAGTTCTTACCATGTGGCTGGCTTTAATTCTAGTGGTAGCCTGAGTTATAACCGAACCCATCAGGGCTGGGTTGAGGATTCAACCTGGTCCCGTGGACAAGCATGGGCAGTATATGGGTATGTAATGATGTTTCGCTATACGGAATTGCCACGCATGCTTGAACGGTCAGAAAAAGCCTATCAGTATTTTAAGTTAGCAACTCAAGCACAAGGCCTTAATACTATTCCTTACGCTGATTTTGATGCGCCAATTGATATTCGAAATCCACTTGATACCTCGGCTTCAGCTATTGTTGCGGCAGCGGCTATTGAGCTGTATGAAATGACTGGCAACACGCTTTATTTAAATGATGCGAACATTATTTTAAATGACTTAGTTCAAAATTATTTGTCAGAGGGCACTGATTTTGAATCTATATTATTAAGTGGTTCGGAAGAATACGTTGCACAAGATGATGCTCAAATACCTCGTTCATCAGGATATGAAGTCGGGGCGTCATTTGGTGATTTCTACTTTCTTGAAGCTTTATATCGTTTGCAAAATACAGTGCCTCCAAGCTGTATTTAAGAGAGCAAAAGGCCTAAGCCGGAGATGTCATAGCGCCATCCCAGTCATCGGGTAATGCCATGCTTTGGCAGCGATGGCACATTTCGATGTGGTGGATGATCAGACGATCATCAGGTGACTTATTTAGCGCGGCACTAAAATAAGTGAGTGCTTGCTCCCAATCTTTTTTCATGCGGCACGCGAGCCCTTTTTCTATATCATTCTTAGTGCAGAGCTTGCTTTGTTTTTGAGTGTCATTAAGGTGCTCTAGAATTTCATATATTTTTACGGGTTTTGAGCGACCTTTTACCCGTACAAAATCTAACATTCGATGCTCAACGTGGTAGTCACCTCCCGCGGCTTTTAATACTTGCTCGCTTACTAATATGCCTGCTTTATATTTGGGTGCGAGAGATTCTATTCGAAATGCAACATTCACATTGTCGCCGATTACGGTTGTGTCCATGCGATCATCTGAACCTACGGTACCTATGATCACCGACCCGTAGTGAATACCAATCCCTACCGATACGGGATCATAATGACAATTTTTTCTATGTTCATTGTACAAATTGACTGTTTTTTGAAGCGCAATGGCCGCATTAATCGAATCTTTGGCTTTATCGGCCTCGGTACCCCCTGGGTGATCAAACAAAGCCATAATGGCGTCACCAATGAACTTATCTATGAAACCATGGTTTTGCTGAATAGGGCCATTCATACGTAAAAAATACGAATTTAAAAAACGCACAAGTTCGTGAGGGGTAAGAATTTCTGACATACTGGTAAAACCTCGTATGTCGCAGCATAGAATGGCCACTTCGTCTTCTACTGCGTGTCCTAGCTCTAGTGTTCCTACACCATTTTGTTCAAAATGGTCCATAAATTGGCGAGGCACGAATTTCTGAATGGTGTTACTTAGACGCTGCGCTTCATCCGCTTTCTGTTTAAAAGCTTCTCCTTCCGCGGCTTTTAGTAGTGAATTTGATAATCTTAGTTCAGCTCGAGCGCGCTTTGCTTTTTTTACTTTTTCACAGCGTATCAATACTGCGGTCACACCTATTGCGTAAACACTTAAAGGTAATACAATAAAATTTATGACCGCTGTTACGTCCATGTATGTCCATCCGTTATTTTAGCGTGCTGAAAACCTTATCTGCAGCTCGTAAGGTCAGCTCTACAATTTCTTTGGTATGGGCTTTAGATACAAAGCCAGCTTCATATGACGCTGGTGCCAAATAAACACCTTCATTAAGCATACCATGATAAAATTGATTAAATTGCGTTGTATTGCAATTTATAGCTTGTTGGTAATTAGTCACTTGCTCAACATCGGTAAAGAAAAGCCCAAACATACTTCCAGCAATGTTAATAGTCATTGGAATATTATGGCTATGAGCAAGATCGCGGAAGCCTTCAGCGAGTAATTGGGTATTTTCAAAAATACTGTCATACAGAGATGCATTTTGTAACTGACTTAGTGCAGCTAATCCGGCAGCCATGGCAACAGGGTTACCTGATAGTGTACCCGCTTGGTAGACGGGGCCTGTTGGGGCAATATGGGTAAGTATGTCTCTTCTTCCACCAAATGCACCTACGGGCATGCCACCGCCAATAACTTTACCCAAGCAGGTTAAGTCTGGTTTAACCGAATATTTTTCTTGTGCTCCACCTCTGGCGACGCGAAAGCCGGTCATAACTTCATCAAAAATAAGTACACTATTGTAGTCGTCACAAATACTGCGTAAGCCTTCGAGGAAGCCTGGAACTGGAGGAATACAATTCATATTTCCAGCAACAGGTTCAACAATAATACAAGCTATATCGTCACCGTGTTCATTGAAAGCATGTTGCACTGATTCCAAATTATTAAACTCCACCGTTAAGGTGTGTTTTGCATAGTCCTCAGGTATACCAGGAGAGCTTGGAACGCCCAATGTTAACGCGCCAGAGCCTGCTTTCACTAACAAGGCATCTGCATGGCCGTGATAACACCCTTCAAACTTCAAAATCTTGTTTTTACTTGTATAGCCACGAGCAAGCCGGATTGCAGACATGGTGGCTTCGGTGCCTGAGTTCACCATGCGAACCATTTCCATTGAAGGCACTAGTTCGGTAATTTTTTCCGCCATGATAATTTCGGCTTCAGTAGGTGCACCAAAACTCAAACCATTTTGTGCCGCCGCAACTACAGCGTCCCGTATGTCATTGTTGTTATGGCCTAGTACCATGGGGCCCCATGATTGCACATAATCAATATATTTATTGCCATCGACATCCCAAATGAAGGGGCCATCGGCTTTAGTGATAAAGCGGGGAGTTCCGCCTACAGCTTTAAATGCGCGAACAGGAGAATTTACGCCTCCAGGAATGGTTTTTTGGGCACGAGCAAAAAGTGTTTCTGACTGAGTCATATTAACCTTGTTCTTTATTGTTAAACCATACGACATCTTTATCGTATTTTTGGACTAAATTCTCAACCCCTAGGGTTAGGGCAAATAATGCCATACGGACTAAAACACCATTATCGGTTTGTCTGAATATGGCAAGATTAGGGTTTACGTTCAAATCATTATCTAGTTCATTTGCTTCCATTCGAGAATCTCTTGGAAGCGGGTGCATAATGACGGTTTTGGACTGGAAGTGGCGGGTATAAATGGCCTGATTTAAACGAAATTTCCCACGAAATTTATCGGCTTCTTGTTGAGACGGGAAGCGTTCTTCTTGGATGCGAGTTTGATAGCAAATATCGGCATCATGGCTTCCTTCTATTTGTTCTACAACATGCCATTTGTGCCCTGCATTTTCTATATCGTCTAGTACCTTTTGTGGCATAGAAAGCTCGTTTGGTGCTATTAGGGTAAACGTAATGTTGTTAAATAAACACAATAGTTTAGAGAGTGAATGAACAGTTCTGCCGTAACGTAAATCACCGATCATTGCGATATGAAGGCCATCAATCCCTTTTCCATGAAAGGCTAATTCTCTTTCTATGGTGAATAAGTCTAATAATGCTTGAGTGGGGTGTTCATTGGCGCCATCACCGCCGTTTATGACCGGAACACGACTCCCTTTTGCAAATTCAGAGACAGAACCTGCGTCGGGGTGGCGCATAGCGATAATATCGGAATACCCGCTTAATACTCGTGCGGTATCGAATAACGATTCACCTTTTGCTAGGGCTGAATTTTGCTTACCTGTGGTTTCTCTAACATGGCCCCCCAACAAATTGAATGCCGTACCAAAGCTAACCCGAGTTCGAGTACTTGGTTCAAAAAATAAGTTACCTAAAATTGCGCCATCTAAAACGGTAGTACGTTTTTGTCTGAGCGCATAGGGCTCCATTTGACGAGCGACATGGAAAATATGGTTGAGAGTTTCTCTGTCGAATTGATCAACGGACAATACGTGTTGGCCAACAAGTTGGTTCATGGTTTAAACGCCGATAAATACACTATGAGTATAGTTTAACAAATGCTGGCGCTATGCTGTAGATTATTGATGGGAATAGTTAGGGTGTTGAACTTTACAGTCATGGTATTTAATTAGATACCTGTTGTAATTTACCAACTCGTGAGCATGAACTAGTATCTATAGTCTACTTATTTCTAGTCTCGTTGCTAAATAAAGGATCGTGCTCGGTGAAACGGCCTGTAAATTTTAAATTGATACTGCTTACATTAGCTGGGTTCGGAGGACTTGCTGGCTTAATGGTAACTGCGGGACTGGGAAATGCTCAATCAAACAATCTTCCTTTGCAGGTGGCACCAGTCACAGTCAAAAACGTAGTCTTACAGCCATCATACAGTTATTCACAACGGGTTCTAGCGAGAGTTGAAGCGCTTCAATCGTCAGCTGTAGGCTTTGATTTAAGCGGGCTTGTGACTCATGTTTATGTTGATGAAGGCAGTATTGTTAAAAAAGGGGATGTTTTAGCCAAACTCGATATTGAACGGTTAGACGCGAGCAAAAATGAAATAAAAAGTAGTCTTGCACGGGCAAAAGCAGAGCAACGGTTAGCGGAGTTATCAAAAACTCGATTACTGAAAGTGGTTGAAAGAGGCCTGGAGCCAGAGCAAGCATTAGATGAGGCTATTGTAAATCTTGATGTTGCGAAAGCCAGTGTTGCACAGATTAAAGCTCAGCTTGAGAGCTTGAATGTAGAAATTGATAAATCTAATTTAGTCGCTGCATTTGATGGCACTATTATTCAACGTCATATAGACC
>CAYUZL010000403.1:0-3253 GCA_964449725.1 uncultured Alteromonas sp.
GGTGATTTACTGGCACGAACGTGGGCTAAACAGGTCTTTTCTCCGGTAATTCGTTCAACCAAAACTTCCACTTGCCCACCGGTTTCTTTTTTTCCGAGTAAGCGCGCAGGGATCACTTTAGTATTATTGAAGACCAGCAAATCTCCTGGATTCAATAAATCAATCGCGTCAGTAAACTGCTTATGCGCAACCTCTCCGCTTTTTCCGTTTAACGTTAGCAGCCGACTTGCGGTTCGTTTTTCAGTGGGATGCTTTGCAATTAGGGTTTCAGGTAATTCAAAATAAAAATCAGATAAATTCATCTATCACTCAATGCCGAAAATGTATAAGAAGGCATACCTAAACCAGCTCGGATATACCCCAAAAAAGTAGAAAACTTTTAAGGCCACCACTACTCTTGTTAGTGATAGCTCTCCTATTCTATCAATTGTGTTATTCAGCGCGTCACTTATTTAGTGGCGCGTTTTTTTATGTCTTCCAAAATTTCATTTACTTTTTCTATTTGCAGACTTGTTACCTCAAGCCCTACCAATATTTGAATCAATAAATCGGCGCCAAGAATGCCTTTGTTTATTTTATTGCGCAAGTTGTCAGCACTTTGATTTACCCCTAGCGCAGCCAAACGAGTGCTAAGATCTTGGTACTTTACGCCCTTTGCAGACATTTCAGACTTAATTAATCTCGATACAGAATCTCGCCACATAAAACCACCAAACGTGAACAATAGCTCACAAATAAATATTTATTTACACTTTTAGGTGCATTTATTATTGACCTTTTCCTCTCTCACGTCTAGTCTAAATACCAATTCATTGTCTAGGTGAGGAAACTTGCCTCTTTGGATCAAGGTTTGTATGGTACTGAGCTCAGTGCAACTTTCAGTGCAACAAACACATAAACAGCTAAGGAGATAATCATGACGTGGGACATTACCCAACTTTTATCGGTATTGAAGGACCAAGACGACTATGTAGTAACGCAAGAGCAAGATTGTTTGCTTATTGCCAATAGTGATGGCTTAGATGCTTGGTTAGCAATAAGTGGCGAACAAATTATTGTTGAAAGTGTTCTTTTTTCAGCTCAACAAGTAAAAGATCGCACAGCACTTGACCGTGAAATTTTGTCTACGCATATGTTATTTCCATTAACTACAGTAGGAATTTCCGTTATTGAAGGTGACGAATATTACGTTGCTTTTGGTGCGCTAAGTTCTCAATCGAAACAAGAAAGTATCGAAATTGAAATCGCAACCTTATTTCAAAACGTTGCAGGTTTCTTAGATGCGTACGAAGCGCATTTAAATTCATTAGGCGAATAATTAGGAGACGACTATGTCTGTTTGGAAAAAACTTATTACAGCAGTTAAAGGTGGCGCAACTGAAGCAGCTCAATCTGTAGCTGATGGCCAAGCCATTCGTATTCTTGAGCAGGAAATAAGAGAAGCAAAAGAAGAATTGAGAAAGTCGGATCATGCACGTACTCAAATTCTTGCGAAATGTAAGCTTTCTCAGCAAAAGGTATCTGGTTTAGAAAGCTCGATTGCTGAATTTGAAGCTCATGCCCGTAAAGCGATAGATACTGACAGAGACTTAGCCTTAGATTGCGCACAAAAAGTGTCTGATTTACGTGCACAAGCTGAAACTGAACAAACTTACCTTGACCAGTTTCGCTCGTCAGAGAAACAACTTGCAGTGAACATTGATCAAGCCAAAGCAAATTTACGCAGACTTGAGCAACAAGTTGATATGGTAAAAGCAACTGAAACAGTGCAAAAGGCGCAAGTCGCTGTATCTTCACGACATATGGGTGCAAACTCAAAAATGAAAACCGCTACTGAATCCTTGTCTCGTATTCAAGAGCGCCAAAAATTAAAAGGTGCCGAGCTTGAAGCTGCTGAAGAACTCGCGCAAAGCGAATCCAGTACTGATTTAGAATCTCGTCTTGCGGCAGCGGGCATCAAAGGTGGGCAATCTTCAGCTGATGACGAACTTAGCCGTATTCTAGGTAAATAATAGTCAGTTTGATGCTTGAAACACAACAGGGTTATCTGCCAAGATAGCCCTGTTTTTTACAATCACGGGTCCCTACAACTGCACAATGACATTTATCACATCGGTCAAGAGAGTTATGCTGCGTTACTTCTCCGAATGGCGTTGGTACTCAATACTCTTTCTCACCTTCTTATACGGATGTATCGCTTATGCATTGCTAAACTATGCAGGCGAATCGGCCCTTGTTGAAGATGCAAACTTCGTATATTGGTTAGTCACTACTGCATCTACAGTAGGCTATGGCGACTTTTCCCCAGAAACAGAACTCGGTAAATGGATTGTTTCCATTTATGTTATTCCCGTGGGACTATCATTATTTGCATGGATAGTTGGGCGTTTCGCTGCGGGTTTGAGCCAACAATTAAAAAAAGGAGCAAAAGGTTTGAAGCCAATACATATTAAAGGTCATATTATCGTTATTGGTTGGAATGGTACTCGTACTCTTCAGCAATTAAAATTACTCATCCGAGCGCGAGATAATAGCGAAAAGCACCCAGAAATAATGCTGTGCGTAAAAGCAGAAATCGAAAACCCTTTCCCAGATCAAATTAAATTCGTGCGAGTGAAATCGTTTAATCACGACCACGATATGGACAGAGCTTGTATAGCGTGTGCCCAAACCATCCTTATCGACAACCCTGAAGACGACGTAACCTTAACTACGGCACTGTATTGTTCGAAAAGAAACCCCGAAGCACATAAAGTCGCTTACTTTACTGACGATAGCTTGGTTGATTTGCTTAAAACACACTGTCCTAAAGTAGAATGTACACCGAGTGTTGCGGTAGAAATGCTTGCTAAATCGGCATTTGACCCAGGTTCAAGTATTTTGCATCACGACTTATTGAACGTTGAAGATGGACATACCCAATATTCAATGTCTGTGCCTCACACTATCTCAGCATTATCGTTTGAAATTGCATTCTTACACTTTAAACGACACTACAACGCAACATTAATCAGCGTTGCGTCAAAGGGTATATCGCAAAATATGATTGTGAATCCAAGTCTCGAAACAAGTATAGAAGGCGGAGATAAAATCTTTTATATTGCAGCAGAGCGTATTCATAACATTGATTGGTCAGCGGTTAGTTAGACCTAAAACGCTGCTAACCGCTAGGGCGTGTTGATCTTTGCGGTACAATTTTGCAGCGGTTTGTGCTTCATTTTTACAATGCAGAGTGACTGCTGTGTAGGCATTC
>CAYUZL010000404.1:0-8254 GCA_964449725.1 uncultured Alteromonas sp.
ATCTTGAAAAATAAGCCTAATTAATGATCTAGGTTATCGTCGGACTGAGTACCTTTAATTGCCGTTTTCAAGTTTCCTACCAGTTCCTTCGGAATTTCCATGATATTCGCCAAAGGATTAACTTTCATATTGGCTGTAAAACGACCAACAAAGGCATCTTGACCGCGGCCTTTTGAAATTGTTCCCATCCCCATGGTTCTCACCATTAAAACGAAATAAAAGGTTGAACCTTGGTAGTACACCACTAAAGTCATTACTACTTTCAAATGTTTCGCCATTAGTGTCGACAACAGGTAACAAGGGCCCACCGGAAAGTACACTATTGGGAGAATCAGCAATAAAACCACTCGTACGGTCTTCTGTCACATAACGAACACCTGCGGTTAATTCAAGTTCATCGCTAACTAAATAGGTGACATCAGCAAACACTGAAAATGAATCATTGTCACCAAAGTTAGTAAATTCAGCCTGATACGGAAGAACACTCAACGCGCCTTGCGTTAACAGTGGCGTAAGTATGTTGACTGAACCATCTTCGTTCACACAGGGGGCATTGAAGTCACTAAGAAAACCAAGACAATTTAAATAAATTGATTCTTCCGTAGAAAAAGGTACCGCTTGGCTACCGTCTTCTGTGAAATAGTTAGCACCAATTATTGTGAACAGGGTATCCGTGCTGTGTACCGCTCTTAACTCTTGGCTAAATTGTTCGCCTTCAGCTTCTTCAGCAAACTCAAGAAAAAAGGCTTGTGAACCATCGGCGTCAAATACTTCTAGTGAATCAAAGCGTCTAAAAGCAGAAATAGAGGTCACCGTTAAGTTTTCATTTACCTGCCATTCGGCTGTTAAATTGATATCTTCGACTTCACGCTCAATGCCCAAATCAGGCTTGCCAAACACCTCTTCAGCAAAAGGGCTGCCCGATAGTTCAGCAAAGGAAAACGGACTGGTATCTCCACCAGTAGCGGGAATTAAACCATTAACAAATGAAGTACCTGTGTCGTCGTCTTCTTCATAGGAGTAAACTAAATCTATGGTCAAGTCATCGTTAGGAGTAAAGCGCAGCGAAGGTCGAATAGCAAAGCGTTCGATGCCATTTAAATCTTCTTGATTAAATCCACCTTCAGACTGAGAACCAGCCTCTCCCGCAATATTCCGGATAAAGCCATCCCGCTCGCGATAACTCAACGCTAAGCGCCCTTGTACCTTGCTATTTCCACCCGTGACAAAACCTCTTAACGTACGAGCAGAAAAATTCCCATATTGCGCAGTAATTGCCGCATCGAACTCTTTTTGAGGTTTTGCTGTTATAACACTGATCGCACCAACAGAAGCTGCTGTACCAAATAAGGTCGCTTGTGGGCCTTTGACGACCTCGATACGCTCAATATCAAATAATTCAAAGTAAGAACCACGAGAACGAGACACATCCACACCGTTATAGTATACCGAAACACGTTGTGCTGTTTGAGATGAGCCGCTATCAGACGTAATTCCGCGAATAACAAACCCAGGGTTGTTAGGGCTTTGTTCTTGAATGGTTAATCCTGGTGTAATGTCTGACAAGACATCCAGTTCATTAATACCTAAGCGTTCCAAAAATTCACCACCATAAGCGGTAATTGAAACAGGGATATCTTGAATTGTCTGTATCCGTTTTTGTGTAGTAACCGTGATTTTTTCTATTTCTTGTTCATTAGTTTGAGCGAATACTTGTGGACTTAACGCTAGCGCAATATATGCTGCAACAGAAGAATATTTCATTTTATTTACTATGCTATGTGAGTGTAGACACATAAAAAGTAAACGCGATTTAAGACGAATTGATTGCAACTTTATTGCTAATTTGTGACCGTCTAAAGGTGTAAACTAAACTGTGCAGTTAGTACTTGGCTCACATTATCTCCCTTTATTTTTTGTCATAAAATCGCCATTTTTCTAACGTAAAAATGTCACGTTAATTTCATAGGATTTTATAAATTTTTATTCATTAGTCGAAATTACTGTCATGTTTTCTGTGTCTGATGTTATTGAAAAACACTACCCCAGTATTACCGAAAAACCGATCTTATCCAAAGCCCTAAGATTCGCTCTAAGGCACTTACTACACGAACGCGAACTACAAGAGTTCTCTCAAGATTACCCCCATTACCATGGCTTAGATTTCGTAGAGCAAGTACTGGAATATTTCAATATCAGCTATTCAGCCAGAGATGTTGAAAAAGACCGCATTCCCAGCTCGGGTAAATTGGTCTTAATTGCAAATCATCCGATAGGATCCCTTGACGCTTTAGCGCTCATAAAGCTTGTTAGTGAAGTAAGAAAAGACATAAAAGTCATCGCAAACCAAATGCTGCTAGCTATCACGCCTTTGCATCCCTTATTACTGCCGGTGAACAATATGGAAGGGGGGACGCAAAAAGCCTATATCCAGAATATTCAGCATCACCTTCAACAAGACGGCGTTGTTATTGTATTCCCTTCTGGTGAAGTCTCACGATTACGCCCTCAAGGGGTAAGAGATAGACGTTGGCAAAGTGGTTTTTTACGCATAGCGAAACAAGCGAAATCACCTATTTTACCTGTGTTTATAGAAGCGAAAAATTCACCGCTGTTTTATGGTTTATCTATGTTGTACAAACCTCTTTCTACTGCGCTTTTGGTCAAAGAAATGTTTAAACATAAACGCCAGCACTTACCCATGCGTGTGGGAGAACTTATTCCTTATGAATCATTTAGCAACAGTAAAATAAGCCGGAACCAACAAGTATCCCTATTTAGAAAACACTTATATAAAGTGGGGAACGACAAACAAGGTATATTTAAAACCCAAAAAGCCATTGCTCCTGCGGAAAATCGTGCTGAATTACAAACCGCACTGAAACAATGCGAGGAGCTAGGCCAAACCAGTGATGGCAAAATAATATACCTTTATCAACATTCAGCCAGTTCTCCCATAATGAGAGAGATTGGTCGTTTGCGAGAAGTGGCATTTCGGGCTGTAGGTGAAGGCACAGATAGACGCAGAGATATCGATGCTTACGATAGCCATTATTATCACTTAGTGTTGTGGGATAAGAACAATTTAGAAATCGCCGGTGCGTACCGCTTTGGCGATGCTAAAAAGATTTTAGATGGCAATCTCGGTAAAGGCTTGTACTCCGCAAGTCTATTTAACTATACGGACAGCATGGCACCCTATTTTGAATCAGGATTAGAGCTTGGAAGAAGCTTCGTTCAGCCTAAATACTGGGGAAAGCGAAGTCTTGATTATTTATGGTTTGGCTTAGGTGCGTTTATTCAAAGACACCCTCAATATCGTTACTTATTTGGCCCAGTCAGTTTAAGTGATCATTACCCAAAAGCCACGAAAGACCTGTTAATACACTTTTATTCTCTGTACTTTGGTACTACTGAACTCGTCGCTACGGCTAAAATACCTTATATTTTGCCAAAAGATTACAAATACCATTTCAGTGGCAACAACTACAAAGAAGACTTCGTACAATTGAAGCATATGCTTTCAAGCATGGGTATGGCCGTACCTACCCTATTTAAACAATATACCGAAACCTATCAAAAAGGTGGTGTGCATTTTATTGATTTCAATATAGATCCTGATTTCGGTCACTGTGTAGACGGGTTAATGCTAGCGGATTTACACACTTTAAAACCCAAGAAACGGGCCCGTTACATGCCAAATTAAGCTAGTTATGGATTCAGAACACAGAGCGCAACGAAAGGCTTAAAAATACACTTCTTCCGCGCAAAGCTTCATTGTTAACGGTTTGAATAGAGGTTGAATTTATCCCATTGAGCTTAGGTTTAAGTACAGAGACACCAAAAGTAAAAGATGTCTTGCTCGACGGCGTTAGTTGACCTTGCTTTACTATTCTAAGGCTACTTTCAAGTTTGGGGGCATCGAATGTACTGTCGCTATAATCCTGTTGAATCGATTTTTGTAAAAACACACCATCACAAAAGGAATACAGTTCCTTAGTTTGGTTTTGGTCTAGTTTAATAGTCGCAAGAGGATCGCCTAAAATAACGGTATTGTGGGCCATTGCAAGCGTAGGCATGCACAGCAATATAAATGTTATTAGGCTTTTCATTAACTTGTCTATTCAACATTACAATTAGACTAATTATTGCTCACAAAAAGCCAGTTAAGTTATTCCTACAAATTAAAAGGTATGAAAAGCCATAACATTAATAATATATGTTCACCAAATTTGCTAATTTAAACGAACCACTTCGTCTATATATTGCCCTTGGATCGCCTCTGCTAGTTGAATTTCCAACTCGTGTCTTCTTACCTTCAACGTTGGTGTAAGCAAGTGATTTTCTACTGTCCAAGGTTCATTGCAAATCAGTATTCTGTCGAGCTTTTGATGGCTCTCTAGATTTGCGTTTATTGTTTCTAATTGATCTTCTAGTTTAGCGTCAATATGTGCAAGGTTAGATTTATTGGCCTCTTCCGATAGCACCACCAAAGCAATGGGCTGAGGTAAACAACTGCCGGTAACACATACCTGCTCAATATCTGCATTCGCCATTAAACTAGCCTCAATAGGCGCAGGTGTGACATATTTTCCTTTCGACGTTTTAAAGATGTCTTTTAATCGTCCGGTAATTTTTACATAGCCGTCGTTGTCTAATTCACCTTTGTCACCGGTACAAAAATAACCGTCTTCAGTAAAGACTTTCTCCGTGAGGTCAGGCTCTAAGTAATACTCAAGCATATTACACGGCCCTTTAACTTGAATTTCGCTGTCATCAGAAATACGTAAATCTATGCCAGGATGAATACGCCCAATGGCTCCAATTTTATCAACACGAAAAGGTATACACGTGGTGCCGTAAGCACAATTCTCGGTCATCCCCCACCCTTCTGTAATATTAATATCAAGGCTGTTATACCATTGAATAATTGCAGGAGATAAAGGCGCTGAACCACTGCCAAAAAGACGTGTTTGGTCAAAGCCTAAGCCCTTTTTGATTTTATTTTTTATCACATTACCAATCAATGGTAATGGAAGTAATACGTTCAATTTAACCTGAGATAACTTAGTCAATATTCCCAATTGAAATTTAGTCCATAACCTTGGTACGGAAACAAACACCGTCGGCCTGCATACTTGCATATCTCTTTGAAAGGTATCTAGGCTCTCAACAAACCATATTTGTTTACGGGAATAATAACTGGCTATTTCGACTAACGCTCTTTCAGTAATGTGAGCTAACGGTAAATAACTCAATACTCTGTCTTGCTCAGTGAAACTAAGCACGCCGTTCATTTTCTCGGCAGACCAATTAATACTGCCATAGGTATGCACTACCCCTTTAGGCTGCCCGGTACTTCCCGATGTGTAGATGATAGTACTAATGTCTTCTGGCTGGGGTAACGGCGAGCCACTAAAACAACGATCACTTAAAAAGTTACCCCAGCTCATTTTTGCCGGAACATTTGGATACGGAAAACCAACGGTAGTAATAGTGTGAGGAATTGCTGCAACTTGGTTCTCACTGTCGTCGAGCTTACCAATAAACATCAGTTGGATATTTGCGTGCTCGCATACGTATTCTATGGTTTCTTTACCCGCAGTGGCGAAGATTGGCGTGCTGATGTGACCCGATAACATAATCGCAAGGTCGCAAATAAACCACTCAACACAGTTTTTGGACAAGATGCCAATTCGAGAGCCCTGCGCTAAACCCAATTCTTCGATACTTTGTGCGAGCTTTCTCGCTAAATCAGCAAACATGCCCCATGTATAAGTAATGACTTCCCCATTCACAGGCTGGTGTAAAAAAGGGCGATCGGGGCAAACGCTTTCCCATTCATAGAACTTTTCAAGCACCGAGATAAATGTAGAGTCTTTCTTTTGGGCAATGTCTGACATAAGCACTCCTTTTACATATTTCTAACAAAATATACACACACCTAATAGAGTTAGCCAGTTTTCCGCTTTAATCTCTGCTTAAAACAATGCGACCCGTATGTATAACCCCTCTTTTAATACTAGGCTGAGGTCGCAAACGAAACAAATCACCATTTTTGCCAACAAAGGTTTTTCGTATCCCCTGAGACTTTGCAATATCGGCATGGGCTTCCATATGCCTATGTTCACCATGAGTAGGAATAACCATTTCAGGTTGCAGCCATTGATAAAGCTGAACAAGTTCATCGCGATTGGGATGACCGCTGGCATGAATTGGCAGATTGTGTGTTTCAGCTTGTATGGTTTTCACCTTCCGTGCATTGAACTGACTCACTATTTTTTCAATGGCTTTTTCATTGCCCGGAATAATGATACTGCTAAATATAATGACGTCTTGTTCATCTAATGTCAGTAAGCGATGTGAATCTGCAGCTAATCGTCCTAACGCAGCCCGCGGCTCTCCTTGAGATCCGGTAGCTACCAACAGCACTTCATGTGCGGGTAAATACCCGACATGCTGAGGGTTTACTAGTTCTACATCATCAGGCCAATACCCCGTCAATCTAGCAGCACTGACCATGGTGTCCATTGAACGTCCCAACACACACAAATATCGACCGGTTTCCTGCGCAATTTTTGCCAAGCTAATAATACGGGCTATATTGCTTGCAAAGCAGCCGACAATAACTCGCCCTTGCTGATGTCGAATGGTCTCTCGTAATCCGTGATAACAGGTACTTTCTGAACAAGACTGCCCAGGTTTTGTCGCGTTAGTCGAATCCCCTACAACAGCTAGCAGTTCCGATTCTTCATTAATAGATTTGATTTTTTTTATGTTAAAACTTTTCCCTACCCCCGGAGACATATCTATTTTCCAATCAGCTGTATGAAAAACCGTTCCTAAAGGCGTCCTAATAATTAAACCACTGGGCTCTGGAACGGAATGAGTCATAGTAATCCAAGAAATATCAAAACACCCTACAGTGTGATCAGAATCAATGGGAATGATATGAACCGGTGCTTTTCCTTCCAATCCTCGTTCAGCTAATTTTCGGCGCATGATTTCAGCGGTAAAGGGAGTCGCATAAATTGGCGCTTGTAAACGGGGCCATAGATCCGCTATGGCACCCACATGATCTTCATGAGCATGAGTTATGCAAATACCTACCAAGGTATCTTTTCGCTCTACAATAAATTTAGGATCAGCGCAAACAATGGGGTGATGTGATGTTTGCGCAGTTTCGTTTTGGTATTCAGGAACAAGAGGTTCATCAAATGAGACACCACAATCAACCATTAGCCATTGATCGTCGTGCCCATATAAATTGAGGTTCATTCCTATTTCACCGGTCCCTCCTAAAGGAACAAACCAAAGGTCTTTGCTTCCAGGTTGCAAATTATCTATCGTACAATCTCCATTTCATTAATTAGGTTCACAGCACCGTCTACGTGCTCCATCACCCATAACATATAGCGGGTATCAACATGGATGGTACGTGTTGTTTTAGGATCAAAATCCCAATCTGAATTAACGCTTTCAAATGTGCCGTCAAACAACAAGCCAATAAGCTCTGCATTACTATTTAACGTTGCAGAACCACTGTTACCGCCTGTTGAATCAAGGTCGGTTAAAAAGTTAACTGGAACCGTTTTTAGTAAAGGATCGGCATAGCTGCCATAGTCTTTGTCTGCAATTAAACTCAATTGCTTTTTAGGAGAGTTAAAGGGCGCATTACCCGTATCTTTTTCTACAATTCCTTCGACTCGAGTAAAGGGTTCATAAATTAACCCGTCTTTCGGTGAGCCACCTAAAATTTTACCATAGGTAACCCGTAACGTGCTGTTTGCGTCTGGATACGCTATTTTACCTTGCGATGCTTGCCATGCGATGATGGCCTTCATGTATTCAGGCTCTAGCTCTAATGACTTTCCTTCGAGCGTTTCTAGTTCGTCTTCAATTTGTTTGTCTGTTGCGTATAAAGCAACCGCCATTTTAATAAAGGGGTCATTACTATCTTCAAGCTCTTTCTTAGATGCTTTTAATAATGCCAAACGTTGATCTACATCGGTTAATCTAGTTTTGACGTAAAAGTCATCTAACCTATCGCCTAACGTAAGTGACGATGAGCCGATTTTTAGTAGCGCATTGTCAAATGCAGTAACTTTTTCAGAATCAGGCCGTGACATATACAAATTGATAAAAGACAACCATACCGCTTTATCAACATCAGCATCGAAACGACGGTCTAGTCTTAGCATTTGTTGTTGTAAACGATCGAGATCTCGTGATTGAAAACCGAAATCTCTTTCTG
>CAYUZL010000405.1:0-3362 GCA_964449725.1 uncultured Alteromonas sp.
ATGGTGATGTCATTTTTTTAAATTAATTCATTGAGTTACATCTAGTATAGACGCTTAAAATTGTTTCGAAAAACACCTTTTATGAAAAAAAGTAAAAATAGTACTCAAGGGATTTTTTTATTCGACGATAACCAATGTGAGAGCCAGTTCATCAGTCATTATTTTAGCGATTGATGGTCTACTAAATTTGAAAGTAAGTCGGAAAATCCGACGGCCAGCCTGTGCTGGACTGAAAGTGTAGGGGAATCCCATGAGTTTATTCGTCAATACCAATGTGTCCGCGTTAAATGCCCAGCGTCAGTTGTTTGATGTGGGTGATAGATTAAATACATCATTCGAACGTTTGTCGTCTGGTTTTCGTATTAACAGTGCAGCAGATGATGCGGCTGGTTTACAAATATCTGACCGTTTAACGTCGCAAGTTCAAGGTCTTAACCAAGCTGTACGTAATGCTAATGATGCAATTTCTCTTTCGCAAACTGCGGAAGGTGCATTGCAAGAAAGTACGACAGCACTACAGAGAATTCGTACTCTAGCAGTACAATCGCAAAATGGTATCAATTCGTCTGCTGATAGAACTGCATTACAAGCAGAAGTAGCACAGCTGCAAGCTGAGCTATCTAGAATTGCAGAAACAACCCAGTTCGGTGGCGTTAACATACTAGATGGCGGTTTTTCCGCTTCGTTCTTAGTAGGTGCTAATGCAGGACAAACTATCAGTGTTAATTTATCAACACCAGATGGTTTCAGCCCAGCAGGTCTTGGGGTTGATACATTAACAGTTGGAACAAATGGCGGTGCATCAGCAGCATTAGCTGCTGTCGATGCTGCAATCTCTTCTATCGGTGGAACTAGAGCGGAATTAGGTGCATTACAAAACCGTTTTCAGTCTACGATCCGTAACTTAAGTAACATTTCTGAGAATTTAGCAGGTGCACGTTCGCAAATTAGAGATACTGACTTTGCATCAGAAACTGCTGAATTGACTCGTAATCAGATCATCCAGCAAGCAAGTACAACAGTGTTGTCTCAGGCGAACCAGAGACCACAGGCCGCGCTTTCCCTTCTAGGTTAATTAGATAGTGAGCTATCGCTATCTGATGACGCCAGGAGTGGGTAATGAGAGGTCGGATAAACGATTTTCGCTCAATATCTCCTAACGTCGAGCGGTTGGCTGGGGCAGTTTTGCTCCAGCCTTTTTAATCTAGAAAATAAATCTATTTAAAAATCCTTTATAAACAACGCTTTAATTATTTAGTGAAAAAAATGCTAAAGGATTTCCCGTGCCTGCACGATAACTAAATCAAAGGGAATCGGAATAACAAAAACAAGCCGGTTACCCAAGGGAAAAATTCCCTAGTCATTGAACTAATAATAAAAAATATCAATGACATACTAGGCAAATAATAAAAACAAAATATGCCTGATTTACAAAATCGTTAGGAGATTACAATGGGTTTATTTGTTAGCACGAATGTGTCGTCGCTAAATGCACAACGACAACTATTTACTTCCAATACAGGTTTGACGACTGCGTTTGAACGTCTTTCGTCAGGCTTTAGAATCAACAGCGCAAGAGATGATGCAGCAGGTCTGCAAATCTCTGACAGAATTACGTCGCAAATACAGGGCTTAGATCAAGCCGTTCGTAACGCGAACGACGGTATCTCTCTGGCCCAAGTCGCAGAAGGTGCGCTGCAAGAAATTACCACTGCGCTACAACGTATTCGAGTTTTGGCTATTCAGTCTCAAAACGGAATTAACACCTCAGCAGATAGGATCGCCCTACAACTAGAAGTAGACGGACTTAAACAAGAGATTAGCCGTATTGCCACAACCTCTCAGTTTGCTGGTGGAGATATATTAACCGGTGATTTTTCTACCGCGTTTTTGATTGGTGCGCAAGCAGGACAAACGATTAGTTTTAATTTATCGCGACCTGGCGGGTTTGGGTTCTCAGGCTTAACAAATGGTCAATCTAATTTGACTGTCGAGAGTGAGGGGGATGCATCTACTGCAATTTCAGTGATAGATCTCGCTATTTCCGCAGTAAACCGTCAAAGAGCTGAATTAGGTGCAATTCAAAACCGTTTTCAGTCGACGATTAGAAATTTAAGCAATATTTCTGAAAACGCCTCTGCGGCAAGATCTCGAATTCGAGATACAGATTTTGCCACAGAAACGGCAGAGCTTAGTCGATTTCAAATTATTCAGCAGGCGAGTGTTTCAATTTTAGGGCAGGCAAACCAACGTCCTCAAGCTGCACTTAGCTTATTACAGTAATTTAGATGAATAAAAATTTGTAAGGCAATAAGAGAAAAAGCGAATGTGGAGCTTGAACTGCTGACTGACGGATAAGACGCCAGGAGGTAGTGAGAGGTATGAGGTCTGGTACGCCAGACCCGCCGTCAGCATTGTACTTTTTCATGGCTAGGCCGTGTAAAAGTGTCAGGAGTTTCCTGACGCATTGAGAGAAGCATGGATTATGCCAACTTGTTGATTAAAAACCATGACGTGAATAATAAAATCAATAACACGTTTTTTATTAAATAGTTAGGAGAAATACTATGGGTCTTTTCGTAAATACTAATGTGTCATCTTTAAATACACAGCGTCAACTTTTTAACTCTGGAAATGGGCTGGATACCGCCTTTGAGCGTCTGTCTTCTGGTTTTAGAATTAACAGTGCTGCAGATGACGCCGCGGGTCTGCAAATATCGGATAGGGTAACGTCACAAATTTCAGGTTTAAATCAGGCTGTACGAAATGCAAATGATGCTATTTCGTTAGCTCAAGTAGCGGAAGGAGCCTTGTCTGAAACCACAACTGCACTACAACGTATTCGATTTTTGGCTATTCAATCTCAAAATGGGATTAATTCATCTGCAGATAGGGTGGCGCTTCAACAAGAAGTCGCCCAATTACAAGCAGAGATATCGCGGATAGCTACAACTACGCAGTTTGCTGGGGTCGATGTGTTAACTGGGCGGTTTTCATCTTCTTTCTTAGTGGGTGCTAACGCGGGTCAAACAATTAGCGTTAATCTATCTAGTGCAACGGGTGCAAGTTTTGGTTTCTCAGGATTATCAAATGGAACCATAGTTGACGTGTTAACAGAAGCTGGTGCATCGACGACATTGGGAGTTGTAGACACGGCTATTTCTACAATTGGTGGTGTTCGTGCTGAATTAGGTGCATTACAAAACAGATTCCAATCGACAATTCGAAACCTAAGTAACATATCTGAAAATGCATCAGCGGCAAGATCTCGAATTAGAGATACAGATTTTGCCACTGAAACGGCAGCGCGTACCCGCCTCCAGATAATCCAGCAAGCAAGTACAACAGTATTAGCGTAGGCT
>CAYUZL010000406.1:0-3905 GCA_964449725.1 uncultured Alteromonas sp.
CTATGAAGTACTTTTACATTTTAGGTTAACATAAGGTAAATAAAAAATGTCTATTTTGTGTGCAGTTGGAGAGTGTAATGAAAAACGATTCACCTGTGACTCTTAGAAATAGTCAGCCGCGAAGTGAGCCTTGGTGGCAGCGGCGTTTTGATGCGCATTACGTGAAACATCAGCAACCATTGCCAAAAGAAAAGCAGCCCCAAATCGTATTTTTAGGCGATTCTATTATTCATCGATGGGAAGACGAAGGCATAGATGCGTGGATGGCATATTTTGCAGCAAAGAAGTGCGTTAACTTAGGTTATGGTGGCGATTGCACAGAACACATGTTGTGGCGATTGAACAATGGTGAACTAGGGAATTTACAGCCTCAATGGTTTTGTGTACTTGCTGGGACGAACAATGCGGGTCACTTTAATGACTCACCGCAGAGCATTGCCAGAGGTGTTCAAGCTATTGTTGAACAGTTAAAAGTACTCAGGCCCAGCGCCAGAATTGTGTTAAATGCTATTTTTCCTAGAAGCAAAGCGCCCAATCAGCGACTGAGAATAAGGGTTGAACAAACCAATCTTTTATTAAAAGCGCTGTGCGATGAAAAACAGGTTTTTTGGTTGAACATGTCAGCGCAGTTTTTAACAAAAGAGGGCGTGCTTGAAGCTAATGTTATGTCTGATTTTTTGCATCCCAATAGCCTTCAGTATGTTAAGTGGGGAGTACAGATTGAAAGGTTAATTAATGACAATGATTAGGGCTTGTGCTTCATTTCTACTGCTTTATCGTTCCTTTATGTAGAATGCCTACACAGCAGTCACTCTGCTTTGTAAAAATGAAGCACAAACCGCTGCAAAATTGTACCGCAAAGAGCAACACGCCCTAATTCAATGAGGTAATCTTTGGTGTGCATTAACCGTGTTAAACAGCCGTATTATTAAAGGACAAGATCATGGTTGGAGAAACTGATTTAGACAAATTACTCAATACTATGTCTCCGCAACTTATCTCAGGTGACTATGTGTTTTGCTGTGTGCAAGGTAGCTGCAATCTCGATGTGAGTTCGCTGTCGCCATTGGCGACCTTTAATGAAGCTGAAGGGCTTACCTTGGTATTGCGAAAAGAAACCGCAGTCGCGAATAATTTAACGTTCGAGTCAGTATTCAAAGGGATTACATTAACAGTTCATTCAAGTCTTGACGCAGTGGGGTTAACGGCTGCTGTTGCATCTAAATTAGCCTTCAAAGGCATTAGCGCAAATGTCATCGCGGCCTATTATCACGACCATATTTTTGTACAAAAAGAAAAAGCAGCGTTGGCACTAGAAGCATTAAATGAGTTTGCTATCGAAAAAAGGTAGATAATTGACGTGTTGTATATATTCGGAGGATTACCTGGCACTGGGAAAACAACCTTATCTAAATCATTGGCTAAATCGATAAATGCTACACATATTCGCATAGACACCATTGAGCAAACGCTAAGAAATAATGGAATGGAAACGGTTTATGACGAAGGTTATCAAATTGCATTTTCTGTTGCGTTAGACAATTTAAGAAACGGTGTGTCGGTGGTTGCTGATTCTACTAATCCTGTCGCAGAATCGAGAGCGGGCTGGATATCTGTGGCAGCACAAGCCGAAGCCTTTTATAAAGAAATAGAAGTGATATGTTCAGACACAATAGAACATCGTAGCCGCGTTGAAACAAGGCAATCAGATATTGCCAATCTTGTTTTGCCTCATTGGGAAAGTGTTGTTTCAAGAGAATATCAGCCTTGGTCGTCTTGCCATACCATTGTAGACACAGCTGGAAAAACGGTTGAACAAAGCGAGCAAGAACTTTTAAGAGTGTTGGGAGTACTCACTTCAAAATGAGACTAAAAAGGGAAAAATTTGAAACCGATAATTAAGCGTTTACATCATTGTGATTTGGCAGGTTTGTACGATATTTACAACTATGCAGAAGTCACAGAAAACTCATCACAGCTTCCATTTTTAGATACAAATAAAATTTCAAAGCTGTTTACAAATGAAAACAACTACACGTTAATAGCTGAATGGGACGGCCTTAGTGTTGGCCATATCACCTTTATTTTAGAGACAAAATCCAGAAGTAAGCATTGTGCGGGTTTGGCAATAGCCGTTCATCCTGATTTTCAGGGAAAAGGGGTAGGCAAAGCTCTAATGGAAGAGGCGCTTAATCAGGCAGATAATTGGTTGAACTTGGTGCGAATAGAATTAGAGGTTCATGCCGATAACGATATTGCTATCGGGTTATATGAAAAGTTAGGCTTTAACCTTGAAGGCCGAAAAAAATTAAGTACGTTCAAAGCGGGGCATTACATTGATACCTTGTTTATGGCCAGAATACACCCAAATTATGGTTAAAATGCAATAGTATGGTATTGATGCCAAATAACTATGAGTAACGGTTTAATGAATTCCACAGCGCAAAGTCACAAAACTATTAAAGCCTACCTTTTCGATTGGGGAGATACACTCATGGTCGACTTTCCTGACATGACAGGGAAAATGTATCAATGGGACAAGGTTGAAGCGGTTGCTGGCGCGAAACAAACACTGGAAAGACTATCAAAACAGGCTCTCATTTTTATTGCGACAGGAGCCGCAGACTCATCTCCTTCAGATATTCAACAGGCGTTTGAACGCGTCAACTTAGATAAGTATATTTCAGGCTATTTCTGTAAACAAAACGTCGGGTTTCCTAAAGGTCACGTCATGTTTTTGCCTACTATCATAGATACATTAAAGGTGTCTTCTGACTCTGTTGCCATGGTAGGAGACAACCTAGAAAAAGACATTAAGCCAGCAATTGCAGCGGGTATTCAAGGTTTTTGGTTTAACGTGAATAAATCAATTGATGCACCAAGTCAGGCTCAAGTCATCACACAACTAAGTGACTTAGTTTAAGCGTTTTAACACTCAGCGAAATGGGAGTTTAAGTTTGTCTAAAATAGTTATTTTTGGAAATTCAGGCTCGGGTAAATCAACCTTGGCAAAGACGTTGGCGGCGAGTCAGAACCTAGCTCATCTCGATTTAGATACTATTGCGTGGAAGCCCGTTTCCCCGCCAGTCAGAATGTCAATTGAAGAATCCAATGTTCAGCTTTTTGATTTTATAGACCATCATAAAGATTGGGTTATTGAAGGATGTTATGCTGATTTACTCAGTCTTGTTTTACCTTATGCAGACGAAATGTTTTTTCTGAATTTACCTGTATCGGCTTGCATAGAAAATGCTAAAAATCGGCCTTGGGAGCCCCATAAATACGAAAGTGAAGCGGCCCAAAATGACAATTTAGCTATGCTCATCGACTGGATAGCACTTTACCCTTCTAGAACCGATACCTTTTCTCAACAGGCCCATGAAAATTTGTATAAGCAATTTGACGGTAAAAAAACCATGTTCACAACGAATGTGTGAATAAGCTTGGAGAGTAATGGAATGTCTCGCTGCATAGTATCAATTTGGTTTCTGTTATTTGTTTCATTCTCAAGCTATGGAGCTGAGTGCGTAATTTTGCTTCATGGCCTGGCTCGAACTGATACCTCTATGTCTACGTTAGAAAAAGTATTAAACAATCACAATTATAAAACGGTGAATACTAAGTATCCTTCTAGAAAATATGAAATTGAAGAACTCGCAATGGAAGTATTACCTAAGGCAATAGACAAATGTAAAGCTAGCGACACTATCCATTTTGTGACTCATTCAATGGGAGGAATACTGGTAAGGCAATACTTGAGTACCAACAGCATCGATAAGTTGAAGAATGCAGTCATGTTGGGGCCGCCGAACAAAGGAAGTGAAAGTGTTGATAAACTGTCTAATTTGTGTGTTTTTAATGTCATAAATGGGCCCGCTGGAAAGCAACTTGGTACGGCCGAAACG
>CAYUZL010000407.1:0-2839 GCA_964449725.1 uncultured Alteromonas sp.
CCGCTAATGTCTCAACCGCTTTTCTCAAACGTTCTGCTATCATCTGCGCTGATTCTACATCGGTATGAGGCAATAGAACCACAAACTCTTCTCCACCAAAGCGAGCACAAAAATCGGTAGAACGTTTAACGGTAGAGTTTAAGGCTGCTGCTACTTTTCGTAAACAGTCATCACCTTGGTTATGACCATAATGGTCATTATATTTTTTGAAGTAATCTACATCTATCATGACGATCGAAAGGGGCCAGCTAAACCGGCGGGATTGGTCTATTGATTTTGATAAACAGTCTTCAAAAGCTCTTCTATTTGGGATACCTGTAAGAGGGTCGCTCAAACTTAACTCAAGCAAGGCTTTTTCTTGTGATTGCACTTTGTCGAAATATTCTGAGAAGGTCTGACCTAATCGTGCAATTTCGTCATTACCATCCAAAAGTGTTGGCTCCACTTCATGGGCTTTTTCGACTTGGTTAGTTAGCTTTATTAATCGTAAAACAAAGCGTTTATATAAATAATAGATAAAGCCAAAGCTAAATAAAATAGCTATAAACGCAGAAATCAACGCTAAACGAATATGTTCTTCCACTAATTGTGTGGCTTCTTTTCCTTCATTTAATGTTTGATTACTTATTTTGTCTGTTTGTATGTCTATACTTCGAGCTAAATCTTCAACTAAATTTCTAACAAAATTTCCTCTACCTCTAGCTCGACCTGTTACCCGTAAAACTTCAATCTTTTTATTAACTAAACCATTTTTTCCTAGAAGCATTTGTTCGATTTTTTCGAGTTCTCTAATTTGCTCAATGCTATTGCCTTTACCGTTTCTTACTTGAGAAATTTCATATTCAATGGTTTCCTCTAAAAGGCGAAGCTTGTGAATCCGAGTTTGTTGGCGTATTTGCGCAACTTGCAAAAATAAATTTGCCGCATTATTTCTTTTTTCGGACAGCATTGAGTGATGTTCAAACGCTACGGAAGTCGAAAGTACTAAATTCAAAAGTTGCTCGATGGCAGCGTTAAATTCGTCTTCGATTTGCATTCTATAGGCAATAAGATTGTTTAATTCTTCAATTTCTTGAGATAGCGCGTTGAGTTGTCTAAAAAGGAATTTGTCATTTGTTTTCAATTTGAATGCGGGGCTGTTCAGGCGAAGTAATGATGTTTTTATTTGTTGAGAAATAAGTCGTTGATAAGATTTACTTTCAGATTGAGATAGTTGCGCTGTTAGAGTTACTAATGTTTGGACTTCACTCGTCAATTTTGATGCTTGGTTTATTGCTGGTACTGATTGCGTGGTGAGTGCAGACAGTGCATTTTTGACGTCAGATAAACGTAAAAATGTCATTGTCATTATAAAAATAAATAACCCAATTACGCTAAATTGCGCTAGCGTAAAAGTAGGAAGTGTATTTTGCACTAACCTCATTTATTTATTGTTCGCATAGTTTGTTAACCGTCCATCTAACTTTAAATTAATTGTTCGTTTATTGACAATTGCTTGTGTGACTAGGTCTGAAATTAGCGGAGGGTTCATTTCGTTTGGAGTAATGTCTTCTGCGTATTTAAAGACATCTAAGCCGTCACCGCCATTTGCTAAAAAATTTGTTGTAGAAAGAGTATATAGTTTTTCAGGAACTAAAGGTTCGCCATCGATTGTAACGTTGATAACACGTTCTCCTGGTGCATGAGAACTATCAAAATTAACTTTAACTCCAGCTAAATGAGGAAACGCGCCTTTTGCATATTCAATTTCGCTTAAGGTAACCTCTAAAGCACTAATAAAATCGCTACCTGTAACACGAATCGTTTTTAACGTACTAGGGAAAGGCAATTCAGTGGCTATTGTTCTTCGATATATCTTTTCTCCTTGATTATATGATACGTTGCCACGAATACTTCCGCCGTTCAAAAGAGCTATATCAGCGTTACTAAACGCTTGCATAGTGTCAGCAATAAAGTTGCCAAAACCGTTTTCTTGTGTTCTTACTCGTTCTCTGAGTGTTGAAAAATTAGATCTCCATTCACCAATTTCTACGTTGAGTAACCGGTCTAGTCGAAATTTGTAACTATTAATTTGTTGTTCTATCTCGGGTAGGGCCTTTAATTTTGATACATCTGTATATTCTGACGCTATTAAGTGAATACCGTTATCAATACTAAAGGTTGTAACGGCTGCTACGCCAGGACGATTTAACGTAATTATGTTGGGGTTTTTACCAATCGTCGAATAATTCGTTTTTGATAAACGGGAATTAGATAAAAATGCGATATAAATAGCGCATTTGCACTTACAGCGTAATCAAGTGCGACACTCTATTCGGGTGTGGCTCCCATGCAGATGTTGAATGTGGGAAATTGTTTGTGCTGCATATCAGTATATTACAAGATCAAAACCGGTCTTTCCGATGGTTGACCAGATGTAGTTTTGCCCTTTCTGTACATCTACGGCCAGGGTACGAGCTAGAAATATAATTTGACCATGAACAACAGTGCACAAAAAGTGCGCTGGCGAAAGAAGATATTCAATAAATATTTGACGTCATTGATAATAGCTTGCTGTACAAAAAAACAGACAGTCAGGGTCAAAGCTGGGCCTGGGTTAAGAAAAGCGAGAGTAGTAAACAGCCAAAGACGTCTTGTGTTCCTAGCTGCATGACGAGACAGCGGTCGATGTACGTTGTAGTAGTAGCATGATGTCAGAAATAGTAGTCTATACCATATAATATAGCCGCTGAAGAAATCAATCATTAGCCTGAGTTGGTCAAATACTGAGCTCAGTCTATCACGCAACTGAAAGACACTCATTGAAACAATGCTGTTAAGTATTACAGCCTGGCATGCC
>CAYUZL010000408.1:0-2899 GCA_964449725.1 uncultured Alteromonas sp.
CTTTATCCGACATAGCTGGCGTCACTTCAACAGTGTCTTTTAACAAATACATTGAAACTGCCTCTGAAAACTCAGCTCAACTGGTCATGGGTATGATAAAAGAGCTAAGCAAGTAAAATCCAAGTGAATGTACTTTTAGATTTTGGTTCTATACCCACAGCAGCAATAAGTTGCTGTGTGGCTTTAGTCGTTCTGATCGTCAATAATTTTGTCGCATTACCTGAACGTTTTAACCCTATGGCGGTTGTTACTTTACTTGCTAAAAGACTAGACAACAAAGTCCGTCCAACTCCCACGTCTTCTGCACAGCAACATCTGATATCAGGCACGTTAAGTTACATTGTTATTTTTGTGCCTGTGTTTGTCATTCTATATATCACTCTATCATTTGTGGAATACGGGGCATTTTTTGAGTGTGTTATTCTTTTCTTCGCAGCGTCTTTTCAACCGCAAAAAAGTGTTTTCATAAAAGTACGAACTGCATTAAACAATGAAAAGAAACTACTCGCACGACAGTGGCTCTCTTCAATAGTAAAGCGAGATACCCATGTGCTCAGTACTATTGGGATAGGTAAAGCGGCAATTGAAGCAATTATCTTAAGGTATGTTTACCAGCTACTCACGCCCATCTTAGTGTATTTGGTACTTGATGTTGTTTTAGCGTTGGCTTATAGAATTGCACTAGAGTGCTACTGGCAATGGAAACAGCCTAAAAAACCAAAAGACACCTTTTCAAAACCAATGAAACTAATGTGTCGTTTTTTTCAGTTTATTCCAACGCTGATTGTCTTGTTGCTTTGCTTCTTATTTGTGGTGAAACGAACTGGGATCAGTAGAGAAAGTGTAGCCACTAGCAAGCCAAAGTTAACGCTTAAGCACCTGTCGCCTATGCTCTTTCATACTGTAGGAAAGCGCTTAGGTTTTACCTTAGGCGGCCCTTTACAATATTCTGGAATACGTAAAAAGCTACCTAGATATGGATGCCCTGCACAAGTAAGAATGAGTGATATGCTAGTCACTGTCTACACTCTTAATACTATTACTTTAGTAGTTTCAGGGGTTCTTTTAATTTCAACGACGGTATTAATGGTTACCTAAATAAACGAAAGGCCGAAGACACAGCCTTTCTACTTTTTTACCTAAGCTATTTGTTCTTGCTCTTTGCTTGCGCCCTTAATCCATAATGATAGACGGCGCATTAGTACATAAAAGACAGGGGTAAAAAGAAGCCCAAAAAAGGTCACGCCTAACATCCCGCTAAACACAGCAACGCCGAGAGCCTGTCGCATTTCAGCACCCGCGCCTGTCGCAAGAACGAGAGGAACAACACCTAAAATAAAGGCGAAAGATGTCATTAAAATCGGTCTCAACCTGATTTTTGCAGCATAAACAGCGGCATCGATTAAAGGCATTCCCTCTAATTCATTTTGACGTGCAAACTCCACAATAAGAATGGCATTTTTACTGGCTAAGCCAACCAAAACAATCAAGCCTACTTGAGTCAAAATATTGTTGTCCATACCCATAAGACCCACACCTGTAATTGCGCTAAGTAGACACATAGGAACAATCAGTACAACGGCTAAAGGTGTAGTCCAACTTTCATACAATGCGACTAATAATAGATACACGAAAACCACCGCAAATATGAAAGCGAAAATACCACTATTCCCCGCTTGTTTCTGTTGAAACGCAAGTTCTGTCCACTCAAAGCTAATACCATCAGGGAGTAATTGATCAGCTAAGCGTTCCATAGTGGCCAATGATTCCCCAGAGCTGAAGCCTGGAGAGGTATTACCTTGCAAAGCAGCTGCGGGATATAAGTTGTAACGTGGAACCCTAGACGGTCCCGAACGTTGTTCAAAACGCGTAATAGAACTAAGAGGGACCATATCACCATTACTATTTCTTACCCGAATACGCCCGATATCTTCTTCTGTCATTCTATAAGGTGCATCAGCTTGAGCTGTCACCCTAAACGTGCGCCCTAAGTAGTTAAAATCATTAACAAAGGCACTTCCCAAATACACTTCTAACGCACTAAATACATCAGACACAGGAACCCCTAGCTTTTCTGCTCTGGCTCTATCTATATCGGCGTAAATTTGCGGAGTTTTGGTTTCAAATAAACTAAACACAGCCGATGTAGCTGGCTCTTGATTCGCAGCACCGGCTAACTGAAACATAGCTGCTTCAAGTACATCAAGGCCTCTACCTTGAGTATCTTGCAGCATCATTTTAAATCCACCGCCGTTTCCCACTCCGCGAATAGAAGGAGGAGGAATAACCACTACATACGCTTCTTTAACAGCCCCTGCTTTAGCACGAATACCATTTAATACATCTTGAAAGCTAATCCCTTTTCTCTGGCGCTCTTCAAAAGACTCTAATATGGTAAACATTGCCGCTGAATTGGAAGCATTGGTAAATGTTGCCCCAGAAAATCCGCTAAAGGCCACAACATTTTCGACGCCTTCGACACTCAAAACCTCATCGGATACATTTTGTACAACCTTGTCAGTTCTACTCAGAGACGCCCCAGGCGGAAGCTGAGCAGCGATGATGATGTACCCTTGGTCTTGGGCAGGAATAAAGCCTTTTGGAATCCGTTCAAATTGAAACACAGTCAAAAACATAAAACCGATGTACACCACGACCATCAAAGGAGCCCAACGGATCAACTTTGCCACAACTTTTCCATAGAACAACGATACTCTTTCAATGCCGTTGTTAAACTTGTCAAACATTCGCTGAAAAAACCCTTTTGTCGTTTTTTCACTATGAGACTTAAAGAAAACCGCAGACAATGCCGGACTTAACACCAGAGAAACAACCACCGAAATCATAGTCGCGGTTGCAATAGTTACGGCAAACTGAAGGTAAAAAACGCCTGTAATTC
>CAYUZL010000409.1:0-4495 GCA_964449725.1 uncultured Alteromonas sp.
ACGTAACGTCGCACCATATGGTTATCTGCCGTACAGGCAGCTTAGAAAAGATAGCAACGATACTAACGACAGGGGTAACAGTTATCTGCCGTACAGGCAGCTTAGAAATCTATGTTTTCAGCAAACACAGTGCCGAAGAAGTTATCTGCCGTACAGGCAGCTTAGAAATCAAATTCATACTGCTGATTTAACAACAACATGTTATCTGCCGTACAGGCAGCTTAGAAATTCAATATCAACTACTTTCCCGCTTTCAATCTGTTATCTGCCGTACAGGCAGCTTAGAAAAGAGTCTTCACAAGTTGAGGGGCTTTTCGAGCGTTATCTGCCGTACAGGCAGCTTAGAAAAGAGAAGCGGCTTCTGTACTATCCGCATTTGCGTTATCTGCCGTACAGGAAGCTTAGAAATTTTTTTAGCGCATCAATTAAATTTAACTGTTGTTATCTGCCGTACAGGCAGCTTAGAAAGCAATAGCATGTTTTTTCATTATTTCTAACAAGTTATCTGCCGTACAGGCAGCTTAGAAATTCAATCAAGACGATCAGACTTCAAAGATCATGTTATCTGCCGTACAGGCAGCTTAGAAAAGTTGTTGTTGCTGCAATGGAAAAACATCAATGTTATCTGCCGTACAGGCAGCTTAGAAAAGGCGGAAAGTGGTCAAATATTCTGTCGCTCTGTTATCTGCCGTACAGGCAGCTTAGAAAAACGGGCCGATAATTATGCGGCTTTCGACCTTGTTATCTGCCGTACAGGCAGCTTAGAAAGAGCGAAACTAACTAAGATGCGAATGCATCGCGTTATCTGCCGTACAGGCAGCTTAGAAAATGACTCGCCAAAGACTGCGCTAGTCTCATAGGTTATCTGCCGTACAGGCAGCTTAGAAATGTTGGGCTAACAGTAGTAGCGAGAGACGCAGGTTATCTGCCGTACAGGCAGCTTAGAAAGCAGGGTTTCATTGATTGCCTATGGACAACTAGTTATCTGCCGTACAGGCAGCTTAGAAATGAAGGCCCTAACTCATGCTTTAGTCCCATGCGTTATCTGCCGTACAGGCAGCTTAGAAAAGCTAAGACGCAATCGAATCAAGATCAATCGCGTTATCTGCCGTACAGGCAGCTTAGAAAAATATTCGCTAGAACCCAATTCAGGACGTAAAGGTTATCTGCCGCACAGGCAGCTTAGATAGACCGTATGAATTGCGTTTTCACAACAAAAACTAATCAACTAGCATTGCTTTGTGATTGTCTGTAACCCGAGGGCGATAAACCATTTACTGCTTTGAATTCTTTGTTGAAATTAGATTTTGTGTGAAACCCACACTCATACATTACCGCCGTGATAGAAAGCTTTGGTTGCTTTAATAATAAATTTTCTGCGAACTTAATGCGTAAACGATTCATGTGCTTTGTGTAGCTTTCACCATAATGATGATTAACTGCGTTCGATAGTGCCCGTGCTGGTACATTTAACCTATTTGCCATAGCTTTTAATGACAAAACCTCCTTTGTGTAGACATGAGGCTCTCTAAGTAAAAATTCGAAGGAACTTATAATGTTATCAAACCCTTGATTTATTTTAGATTTCGGTTCTTTCGTGTTAAAGGTGATATACAACCAATCAAAAAAAGGCGATTTTTGCAGTGTGAAAAACACCGTAAAGCTGGTGACTAGGAGTTTAAATATGACAGTAGTTAATAGTGCGGTAGATTGAATTGACGATTTGCGTGTAGTTATCTCAAAGAAAATTAAAAAATCGCTTACCCAATTGAGCCATGAATAAACAGTAAAAATTAAAAGCCAGATATATAGTATTTTCTCGATACGATTGTGAACTTCATTGGCGTTTTTAGGCATTAGGTGCAAATAGTGTTTGTTGGCCCAAAGCATCTTGGTCAGTAGTAGGGCATACCCCAGCAATGATAATAGTACAAGGTAATCGACGTAAAACTTGCTCTGCTGGTTGAGCATAAAAACAAACACTAGAGTTGCTGGTGTTAGATGAAGCAAATAGGTTGGTTTAAATCGAAATTCTTCATTAAATACGCTTTGAAACGTAAAATATGACAATGGCCCAAATAAAACAGCCATAGCTGGCTGAAGTGCAGCAGTAAACATGTTTAAGCCGCTAGATAAGTTTATTCCTAAGAAAAAAGATTGCAGCCCCAGTGCTAAGAAACATGTCGCCAATAACCTGACTGGTAGTTGATAAAAAGCTCGCTGACAAAGCAGGTGCAATGCCATAAGTAAACACAGTACAGAAACCACTGCATTTAAATTCGGAAGTATCTGGTTCATAACAAATTATATGACTCGTCGGTTCGTAACAAATAGATTTAAACTAATCGTAAGAATACTCAATGGCTAGTGACTTTATTGCAATATTTTTTTGAATAAAAAGAGACCTCAAACGCGTTTGTGGACGATTTAATGGCGTTTGCCCCTTAAGATTTACGTTCAAGTAAATTCAAGTAAAAAGGAGGCTCATGTGAAACTAAAAAATCTATTGCTTATTCTCTTCATTGGAAGTTCAGCTTTTCCCTCAAAGGCACTGGAAACAAATAAACTTGTGGTTCACGATGCCATTGATCAAATACTAACGCGTCACAATTTTCAAGGGACTGTGCTGATCACTAGAAATGAGAAACTCGTTCATCACAAAGGGTATGGCATGGCTGTTATGGAGTGGCATCTCCCCAATACACCTCAAACTAAATATTATGTTGCGTCTTTGTCTAAGACATTCACAGCTACATTAACAATGATGCTGGTTGAAGAAGGGATATTAGGCTTAGATGAACCCATTAATAAATATTTGCCTGCATATCCAGCTGAATATGCATCTCGAATTACAATAAGGCACTTACTTAGGCACAGAACAGGTATCCCCAGACAATTTACCATTCCAGGTTGGACGGCTGGCAAGTCAGTTTCTTCTCTAACTAAAAATGAATTTTTGTCTATGATTGCGGCGTTGCCGCTTAAGTTCGAAATTGATTCAGCTCGCTATTACTCTAGTGCTAATTACTACATTTTAGGCGCTATTATTGAGGAAATCACGGGGGAGCCGTTCAGCGCTTTTTTACATAAGAAAATTTTGAAACCCTTAAACATGGAAAATACCAATATATACCGTAGTGGCCAGATAGTGGAAAGACTCGCCATGCCGTATAAAAAAGTCAAAGATGAATATTCGTTTTGCCCACCTGTAGAAGGAGAGTTTTGTACTGGAAGCAATATCAACTTAGAACTCTTTAAAGGGAGTGGCTCTATGTACTCTACGGCGGAGGATTTATCAATTTGGTTGCAAGCACTCGATGGAGACCTATTGTTAGATGAAACAAGTAGAGGGTTTTTATTAGATCCTGACACTCAAGCTTGCTGGGATGTGCTAGTTGCGTTATTCAGAGACAATGCAACGCGAAGGCTAATCCTTGCTGATGGTCTACTTGAAGGCTACAGCTCACTGCTAATAAAGCTTCCTAAAGAGCGGATTTCAATCGTTATTTTAAACAATACGAGTATGGCATACAGGGAAAAAGCAGAGATTGGGACAGAGATTATTAATTTGCTTATTAACAATTAATTGTTATTCGTTAGAGATATGGGTTAAGGCTCAATTCCAATATTTATCTGATGGTCTACGGGACTAAAGAAATGAAGTGAAAAAGCTGCTCAACCTCAAAAAAAAGAGTGCCAATAGGCACTCTTTCTAATTCAAAATAGTTAATGGTTAATTCGCTAACCACTCACTACACATCGTTTACGCTTTAGGCTTTAACGGCTCTATTTTAGGGCAAAGGAACAAGATACTTGCCATAACAATAAAGGCCAACGTTGCACCAAGAATAAATACGTTTTGGTATTGTGCGCCTGCGGTAAGTACAGGAACCATCGCAGTTAACGCAGCAGCAGAGAACTTCGCAGCCATACCTGCAAAGCCAGCAAGTGAACCAACACTGCCTTTGCCTAACATATCGCTAGGAAGGGTTTGAATGCTACCAATAGAAGTTTGGAAGCCAAACAAAATCGCAGCCATAATAATAACTGCCGTATTCGCACTACCTGGGTTAGCTAGCAGCAATAGGGAAGGCAACATAATAAGGCAACCAAGTACGATAACGGTTTTTCGTGTTTTGTTAACACTCCAGCCAGCTTTAATACGGTTTTGAGATAATAAACCACCAAACCAAGCGCCTAACATAGCGCCTACATAAGGAACCCAACCAATGATGGCTAGACCTTTAACGTCCATATTGTAAACTTCTACTAGATAAGTTGGGATCCAAACAATGAACAACCACCAGATTGGGTCAATTGCTGCTGTAGCAATAATTACGCCCCAACTTTCTTTACGGCCTAACATTTCGCCATAACTCGGTACGTATTCGTCCTCAGTTGATTCTTCTTCACTTGAAACCGCTTTTTGACCAGATAAGATATATTCTCTTTCTTCGTCAGTAATCCAAGGGTGCTTAATGGGTGGTGCTTTTAC
>CAYUZL010000410.1:0-9135 GCA_964449725.1 uncultured Alteromonas sp.
GTTATGGCTAATGTTAGCTGACTGTGAAAGCCCTGGGTTGTATTCATAATGCCTCTAATAATTTTTGATGTATACCGTCAAAGCCGCCGTTACTCATTACCACTATTGTGTCGTCGGCTTTGGCACTGCGTACTACGTTATACACAATATCGTCGGTTTTGGTTCTGGTGTTAACTATAGTTGAAGCATTCACGTCTGTATTTGGTGTAAACCACGCCATTGATGGATCGACTTTTACCCATACTTCATCGGCGTCTTGCCACGAGTCATCTAATGCCTCTTTATGGATACCCATTTTCATTGTATTTGAACGAGGCTCAATCACCGCAATAATACGGCCTTTTTGATTACGCTTTTTAAGGCCAGAGAGTGAGGTTTTTATTGCAGTTGGGTGATGAGCAAAATCATCGTAAACACAGATGCCTTTCACTTCCCCACGAAGCTCCATACGGCGCTTCACATTGATAAATTCTGATAACCCTTGCACTGCAATATCGGGCTTCACACCAACATGATGGGCGGCTGCAATGGCCATTACACCGTTATGCATATTGTGTTCACCAAAGAGTGACCACGCTAACTTTACAGGGGCTGAGTTTTTATAACTGACTTCAAATTCACTGAAATCGGGCTTCAATGCTTTTACTTGCCACTCTTTACCTATTTGACGTTGTTCGCTCCAACAGCCTTTGGCTAATGTGTCTTGCACCGCTTCATCTTTGGTAAATGAAAGAACACAACCATGTTGAGGTACTGTGCGCACGGCATGGTGTAGTTGAGTTTGAATGGCTTCTAAATTTGCATAGATATCGGCGTGATCAAATTCTAAATTGTTAATAATTAATGTACGGGGTAAGTAATGTACACATTTTGCGCGTTTATCAAAGAAGGCACTGTCGTATTCGTCTGCTTCGATGACAAAAAACGGTGATTCACCTAACCTTGCTGATTGATTAAAGTTTTGTGCCACGCCACCAATGAGAAATCCAGGCTTAAGTCCAGCGTATTCTAAAATCCAAGTTACCATACTGGTTGTGGTTGTCTTACCGTGAGTTCCTGCAACTGCCAGCACCCAACGATCTCGCAGTAGGTTTTCTCGTAACCACTCTGGGCCACTTTTGTAAGGAATGTTGTTATTCAGCACGTATTCAACTGCTGGATGGCCTCGAGATAGCGCATTGCCAATCACTACAAGATCGGGTTTAGTGTCAAATTGCGCTAGATCGTCTAACTGCGAAAGGCTAATTCCTTGGTTCTCAAGTTGTGTACTCATGGGAGGGTATACATTGCTATCAGAGCCAGTAACTTTGTGCCCGAGGGACGAGGCGAGTGCCGCTATACCACCCATAAATGTGCCGCAGATGCCTAAAATGTGAAGATGCATATAAATTGTTTGCTTTGTTTTGCTTGCGCGTACTTTATCAGATGTAATTCGTCGTTCACACTTTACTCATTAATAGATACAATAAGACATCACAATCTATTTGTAGAAAAAGGCATAATCACCGGATGACACGTTTAAATTCTCAGCTTCAGCAAGATGACGTACCTTTAGAGTTAGTATTATTAATTCAAAGTCTAATGGTAGGGTGTAAAGAAATTTCGTTCCGTGTTGGGCAAGGTGCGTTAACAGGCGTTTTGGGTTCCACTTCAAGTGAAAACGTTCAAGGTGAAACTCAAAAGAAACTCGATGTGATTTCCAATCAGATTCTAAAAGATGTGTTAATCGAGTCTGGGCACGTTAAGTCAATTTCTTCAGAAGAAGAAGATGAGGTCGTAGCCTGTAATCCAGAAGGTAAATATTTGGTGAGCTTCGACCCACTAGATGGGTCGTCAAACACAGAAATTAATAGCCTTATTGGTACTATCTTCTCTATTACTCATGGGACTGATGGTATACAAGCTGATGACCCTGCTGGTTTTTTACAGCCAGGAACGCAAATCGCTGCAGCGGGTTATGTGCTTTATGGGCCATCAACTATGTTAGTTATGTCTACTGGTAATGGTACCCATGTGTATACACTGGACAAAACACAAGGTGATTTTTTACTGACTGAGTCTAATATTCAGATACCAGCAGACACGGCAGAGTTTTCTATCAATATGTCTAATCAGCGCCATTGGGAAGCAAACATACAAGCTTATGTTGCCGATTTACTAACGGGTAAAGAAGGACCTAGAGGTAAAAATTTCAATATGCGTTGGGTAGCAGCCATGGTTGGTGACGTACACCGTGTTTTATCTCGTGGTGGTATTTTCTTGTATCCATTTGATAACCGCGATCCAAGTAAGCCGGGTAAATTACGTTTGTTATATGAAGCAAGTCCAATGGCTTTTCTTGTTGAACAGGCGGGTGGAATGGCATCTACAGGTGAAACTAGAATTCTAGACGTGATGCCAACAGATATACACCAGCGTGTCCCTACAGTACTTGGCTCTAAAAATGAAGTGGAAGCTTGTTTAGCTTATACGAAATAGTTCAACACTTTGAACCGCAAAACTGTTAACTGTGCACGACCTTTATTATACTAGCGTGCAGTTAACGCTAATTTAGATTAAAAGGAAAATTCAATGAGTTTGAATGACGTTCCTGCAGGTAAAAAGTTACCTGAAGAAGTGAATGTAATTATCGAGATCCCAGCACATGCGGATCCTATTAAATATGAAGTAGACAAAGACAGTGGGGCTATTTTTGTTGACCGCTTTATGGCGACTTGCATGCATTACCCAGCTAACTATGGCTATGTAAACAATACTTTGTCTGATGATGGCGACCCTGTAGACGTGTTGGTTGTAACACCGTTTCCATTGGTTTGTGGTGCTGTTATCCGTTGCCGCCCTGTTGGCGTATTGAAAATGACAGATGAGTCTGGTTTTGATGCGAAAGTAATTGCAGTTCCTGTTGATAAGTTAACAACTATCTATAGTGACGTGAAAGAAATTGCTGACTTGCCTCCTTTGTTATTAAAGCAAATTGAACACTTCTTCGAGCATTATAAAGATCTTGAAAAAGGTAAATGGGTTAAAGTTGAAGGTTGGGCCGATGCCGCAGCTGCAAAGCAAGAAATTACTGACAGCGTAGAGCGTTACAATAACGCGTAATGTTGTAAAGTTGTCGTATGATGAAAGCCGCTCACTATAAAAGGAGCGGCTTTTTTGTTTTAATGAGCATGTCTTATTCTTTTTTCAAGGTGGCGTTAATGGCTTCACGTGTGTTTTTTATCGTATTTTTACTGTTTAGTGTGTCCGTGTCAGCCGCAGAACCTAAAGAAGTGTATTGGGAAGATTTAGTCCCAGAGGGTTTCAATAATCTAACTTTGCCTTTACTCAACCACGATAACGCAATGGCTCAAGCGCAGCCCAATGCTCCGGTTATTGAAGAATTAAATGGCCAATATGTAAAAATTCCTGGCTTTGTCGTGCCTCTCGAAGGCTCGGCAGAGTTAACAACAGAATTTCTATTGGTACCTTATTTTGGCGCATGTGTTCACGTACCTCCGCCGCCTTCAAATCAAATTGTGTATGTCAGATTTGAAAAAGGTATACCTTTGGAAGATTTGTATGATGCCGTTTGGGTCGTAGGTAAGCTGTCTACATCAGGCTGGCAAGGTGATATTGCAAGCGTGGGATACACCATGGCGGGTGAAGCAGTAGAGATCTTTGAATAAGACCTCCACTGGATTTTAAAGTAGAGGTTTTAAGAAACGCCCAGTATGGGATACATCAGATGCAGCCACTGTTTCTGGTGTACCTTGAGCAATAATTTGACCACCGCCACTGCCTCCTTCTGGGCCCAAATCAATTAGCCAGTCTGCGGTTTTTATCACATCTAAATTGTGTTCAATTACCACAACAGTATTGTCGTGATCTCTTAGTCTGTGCAGTACGGCTAATAGTTGTTTGATATCGTGGAAATGCAAGCCTGTAGTGGGTTCATCAAGAATATACAGGGTTTGCCCTGTATCTCTTTTCGATAGTTCCTTGGCCAATTTAACCCGCTGCGCTTCACCTCCAGATAAGGTTGTGGCTGCTTGGCCCAAACGCACATACGACAAGCCAACGTCCATTAGGGTTTGTAGCTTTCTGGCAATAGAAGGTATGGCGTCGAAAAACTCGCGCGCTTCTTCAACTGTCATTTCTAACACTTCGTGAATATTTTTGTGTTTGTACAATACTTCTAGGGTTTCGCGGTTGTAGCGTTTACCTTTACACACGTCACAAGACACATACACATCGGGTAAAAAGTGCATTTCTACTTTAATGACACCGTCGCCTTGGCACGCTTCGCACCGTCCGCCTTTCACATTAAAACTAAATCGTCCTGGCTTATATCCACGAGAGCGGGCTTCTTGAGTACCTGCAAACATTTCTCTGATGGGAGTAAAAATACCCGCATAGGTTGCAGGGTTAGAGCGAGGGGTACGACCAATTGGGCTTTGATCAATGTCCACAACCTTATCTAGTGCATCCAACCCTTCAATCGAGGTATAAGGTGCAGGCTCGGAGGTTGTGGCCTTGTTTAATTCGGTATGAGCGATGCGATAAAAGGTGTCGTTTATTAAAGTCGATTTACCCGAACCCGACACTCCAGTAACACAAGTCATTACGCCAAAGGGCACATTTAAAGTGACAGATTGCAAGTTATTACCCGTGGCACCTTTTAGCGATATCCAGTGGTCATTTTTAGCGCTGTGTCTAACAGTGGGCACATCAATTTTTTCTCGCCCAGACAAATATTTACCTGTTAGTGAGTCTTCACTTGCTTTGATGTCTTCTACAGTCCCTTGGGCAATAATTTGGCCGCCATGCACGCCAGCACCTGGCCCTATGTCGACAACATAGTCCGCTTCGCGAATAGCGTCTTCATCGTGTTCAACCACAATAACGGTATTGCCCAAGTTTTTTAAATGATTCAGGGTTTTTAGTAAGCGTTCGTTGTCTCTTTGGTGTAACCCAATTGAGGGTTCATCTAACACGTACATAACGCCCACTAAGCCTGCGCCAATTTGACTGGCTAAACGAATGCGCTGGGCTTCACCACCTGATAATGTGTCTGCGCTACGAGATAACGACAAGTAATTCAGACCCACGTTAACTAAAAAGCGTAAACGATCGAGAATTTCTTTTAAGATTTTATCTGCGATTTCGGCTTTTTGCCCGTCTAAATCCAATTCTTCAAAGAAGGAATAGGCTTGAGCAATAGACATTTCAGCAATAGCGGGAAGCGGTGTGTTTTGTATAAATACATTACGAGCTTCTGTTTTTAATCGCGTACCGTCACAGGTATCGCATGGCTGGTGGTTAAGGTATTTGGACAGCTCGTCTCGTACTGAACTGGATTCCGTTTCTTTGTAACGGCGCTCCATATTAGGAATGATGCCTTCAAAGGGATGGTTACGCTCCATGATATCGCCGCGCTCATTTATGTATTTAAACGCGATAGCTTTACCTTTTGAGCCGTTGAGTACTATGTCTTTGGCGCTTTCATCGAGATCTTTAAACGGCGTGGTTAAATCAAACTTATAATGGTCAGCAACCGATTGCAGCATTTGGAAATAGTAATAACTGCGTTTATCCCAACCCCTTATCGCGCCTCCCGACAACGACAATTCATCGTTAGTAATTAACCGCACTGGGTCAAAAAATTGCCTTGTGCCTAGGCCATCACAGGTTGGACACGCGCCGGCAGGGTTATTAAAGGAAAACAATCGAGGCTCTAGCTCGGTAATGCTATAGCCACAGACTGGACAGGCAAAATTCGCTGAAAAAACAATTTCCTCTTTGTCAGGCTCATCCATATAAGCGACTTTTGCTGAGCCGGAAGATAAATTTAGTGCGGTTTCAAAACTTTCAGATAAACGAAGTTGAATGTCTTCTCGTACTTTAAATCGGTCGACAACCACTTCTATGGTGTGCTTTTTATGTAAATCTAAAGTAGGCGGATCAGATAAATCGCAGACATTGCCATCGATACGGGCGCGAATAAAGCCTTGTGCAGCAAGATTTTGAAGTGTTTTTACATGTTCGCCTTTGCGTTCTTGAACCACAGGCGCGAGTAACATGAGTTTTTCGCCTTCAGGTAAAGAAAGTACCTTATCAACCATTTGACTGATGGTTTGCGCATCAAGAGGTAAGTCGTGATCTGGGCATTTGGGCGTACCGACTCTTGCATATAACAGTCGTAAGTAATCGTATATTTCTGTAATTGTACCTACTGTCGAGCGAGGATTATGAGACGTAGATTTTTGCTCGATAGAGATAGCGGGTGATAAACCTTCAATGTGGTCAACATCGGGTTTTTCCATCATCGACAAAAATTGTCTCGCATAGGCCGAAAGCGATTCAACATAGCGGCGTTGGCCTTCAGCATAAAGTGTGTCAAACGCCAGAGAAGACTTGCCAGAACCAGATAAGCCGGTAATGACAACGAGCTTATCTCTAGGTAAGGTTAAATCAATATTTTTTAGATTGTGGGTGCGGGCACCGCGTACTTCTATTTTATCCATAACACGTCGAGAAAAGCCAAAAAAAGAATTATGCCACAGAGTGAAAAATAATATCGGTTGTTACGTCGTTCTGTTTACACAGATCGGCAAATTTCTATGTTAATATCGTTTTCGAATAGCAGTAGAGAGAGAAAGTTGAAGTGAATGCGTTAGAAGTGCGTACGGCGTTAGTGCTTGCCAGCATATATATGTTTCGTATGCTGGGTTTGTTCATGGTTTTACCCGTACTGGCGATTTCTGCGCGAGATTTTCCTGATTACGCACCTGCCCTAGTAGGCATTGCAATTGGCGGATACGGCTTAATGCAAGCTATTTTACAAATTCCTATGGGCACCTTATCAGATAAATTTGGGCGTAAACCTATTATTGTGGTGGGGTTAAGCATATTTGCCATAGGCAGTATTGTTGCCGCTCAAGCCGATACGTTACTAATGCTAGTGTTTGGTCGAATTTTGCAAGGTGGCGGCGCTATCGCTTCTACTGTAATGGCCTTAGCCACCGATGTTTCCCGAGAAAAGTCACGCCCCGTTGTGATGGCACTAATTGGTATTTCAATTGGTTTTTCCTTTTATTTAGCGGTGTTAATTGGGCCTTTGATTACAGTTAGTTTTGGTTTGTCGGGTATTTTTTGGTTAACTGCAATTGGTGCAATTATCAGTATTCCTCTTTTGTTACTGTTAGTGCCTACGTCTTCTAAATCCTTAGCAAGTTTAGATGTTGTGCCGAAAAAGCAAGGCTTGTGGGCACTGGCGACAAAAACCCAATTGTGGCGATTGAATGTCGGCGTATTTCTACTTCACGTATCTATCACCCTACTGTTTGTGCCATTTCCTTTGGTGTTATCGTCAGTTGGCTATGAACTCGATATGCAATGGAAACTGTATTTACCCATTTTAGTTATTTCTGTGGCGGGCCTAGGTTTTATAATGAATATTGCCCGCGCGAATAAAGAATCAAAAGCCGTTGTGCTAGCAGGAGCCTGTATGATCAGCGCGTTTGCAGCCTTGGCGTTCGGCTCTTTAACACTGACAAGTGTTGTTGTGGTAGGTGCCTTGTTTTTCACCGGTTTTAATTATTTAGAAGCTACTTTTCCAAGTGCGGTTTCTCAGCTTGCGCCGCCAGGTGAAAAAGGTTCGGCAATGGGTCTGTATTCTAGCTTTCAATTTTCCGGTGCGTTTGTTGGCGGTTCAACGGCAGGGCTATTACTTGAATACTTGTCTGCGGCTTGGGTTTTTTCAATTGGTATTGCGGTAACTACTGTAATTATTCTTGTTTGTGCAAAAATGAAAACCAACGAAAAAGTACAACGGCTGGTGTTGGAAGTAACCAATACGCCTTTAGATTTTGCGTCGGTACTTGTCAAAATTTGTAATGTAGAAGGTGTATTAGACGCTAAATGGAGCCCAAACAACACAGCCTTGTATGTTAATGCCAAAAAAGGCGTAGACTCCGATGTATTACAACGCATTCTTCACGAAGCCAATTAATTACATCTAATACCTGTTTAAATGCCTGTGCTAAACCCACACTTGGGAACGGAATTAGCGACTTTTAAACAAAACAATTAAACTCGTTTATCTTGTGGGTTACACTATCAACCAAGATATATTCTAGGAGAAATACAATGCCGAGTAGAGGCGTAAATAAAGTTATCTTAGTTGGTAACTTGGGGAACGACCCTGAAGTCCGCTACATGCCAAATGGCAACGCGGTTGCAAACTTGAGCTTAGCCACAAGTGAAAGTTGGAAAGACCAGCAAGGGCAAATGCAAGAGCGTACAGAATGGCACAGGCTAACTATGTACCGTCGTTTGGCTGAAGTGGCTGGCGAATACTTGAAAAAAGGGTCTCAAATTTATGTGGAAGGCAAACTACAAACACGTAAATGGCAAGATAACCAAGGTCAAGACAAATACACAACTGAAATCATAGTTGACCAAATGCAAATGCTAGGCGGTCGCGGTGATGGTGGCAGCCAAGGTCAAGGTGGCGGTCAAGGTCAGTATGGTAATGGCGGTGGCGGTTACCAAAATCGTCCGCAAAATCAAAACATGCAAGGTAATCAAGGCGGGTATGCTCAACAGCCACCTAGCCAAGCTCCACAAGGTGGACAGCCTCCAGCTCAACCTCAAAATAAGCCGCCGATGGCCGAGCCTGATTTTGATTTTGACGATGATATTCCGTTCTAATTTCTGATAAATGTAAAGGTGTTAAATTAAGCACGTATTTTACGAATTATTATGGCTAACCCAGCACTTTTGCTGGGTTTTTTATTTTAACACTTTTAAATAATGAAACCTGATACAGCACAACACCTGCTCGCCCTGCCTAGAGCAGAAACCAATGCCCGTAAACGACTTCGACTATTAGCTATTTCGCACTTTTTAGACGGGCAAAATCGCTCACAAATATCCCGTGTCCTAAAAGTCAGTAGACCACTTGATAAATACTTGGGTTGCCAAGTATTTATCAAGTGGTGTTGCTGGCCTAGAAGCTAAAAAAGCAAAAGGAAGGGCGTGCTTTCTATCGATGAAACAACGAGAGCAGCTGTCTGTCTTATATACCCAATACTGTAATGGTTCAATATTCTTAGACACTGTTGGGTGCGAAATGACAAGGTGGTTTGGTGC
>CAYUZL010000411.1:0-2785 GCA_964449725.1 uncultured Alteromonas sp.
TTACCACGCTGTAATAAGACATATTTCTGTGCAATTAAGTCTTTCTCGGTGATCACATAGTCTTCATTGGCTTTTTGTTTATTCACCGACACTGCATTTTCTTTCAATGCTCTTCGTGCGTCACTATTGGATTTCAAAAATTCCGTTTTTGCTGATAACGCACCAATCATATCAAGTCCTTCGGCAAGGTCAGCTTTACTGATTGTTGCCATAGGAACACCCTCAAATACGTCTAAAAAGGTTTGTTCGTCCAATTGCTGAAGTTCTTCAGAAGTGGATTTTCCAAACAACATATTTGACGCAGCAATGGCTCTTTCTAGTTCAACTTCACTATGTACAAAGCAGGTAATTTCTTCTGCTAATTTCTTTTGCAAGGCACGTTGATGAGGCGCTTCTGCATGTACTTTAATTAGTTCATCAATAGTTGGTTTATCTAAAAATGTGAAAATCTTGATGTATTTTTCTGCATCTTCGTCTGACGTGTTTAACCAAAATTGATAGAACTTATAAACCGATGTTTTATTAGCATCAAGCCAGATGTTTCCACCTTCGGTCTTGCCGAATTTAGAGCCATCAGCTTTTGTGATAAGCGGGCATGTCATCGCAAAGGCTTTTGCTTCTTCAGGCGCACTCATGCGACGAACAAGTTCGGTTCCGGTAGTGATATTGCCCCATTGATCCGAGCCACCCATTTGCAACAAACAATTGTGCTCTTTATAAAGGTGATAAAAATCATAGCCTTGTATAAGTTGATAGGTAAATTCAGTAAAGCTCATACCATTAGTGTTGTCACCACTAATACGTTTTTTAACCGAGTCTTTTGCCATCATATAGTTAACGGTAATACGCTTACCTACATCACGAGCAAATTCAATAAATAAAAAGGTTTTCATCCAATCATAGTTGTTAACTATTAACGGCGCGTTTTCTGCTTTACTGTCAAAATCAAGGAAGCGAGCTAAGGTGCTCTTAATACCCGCAATATTGCTTGCGAGTGTCTCTTCATTTAATAAATTACGTTCATCAGATTTACCAGATGGGTCGCCAATCATACCGGTAGCTCCACCGACCAAGGCAATAGGGCGGTGACCGGATTTTTGCAGGTGAACCAATAGAATAATTGGAACAAGGCTACCTATATGCAATGAGTCTGACGTAGGGTCGAATCCGATATAAGCTGTTGTCATTTCTTTTTGCAGCTGTTGTTCAGTGCCGTCGATGATGTCGTGCACCATGCCACGCCATGAGAGCTCTGCAATGAGGTTAGTATTCATATAAAAAAGGGTATTGATAAAAACTGAGGGGATAGTAAAAGTTAATGCTAATGATAGCAACGATGTTTTACAACTTATCATCAGTATCCACAAAGCTAACAATAAAAGACAGTCTGTATAAAACTAGAACTCACAAAAATTACAAAATGAACCTTTGCTTCTTGCCATCGGCTCTTACTCCTTGAATTGAGCAACTCGCCCTAGCGACTCAACCAACCCTATTTAGTCATTTTCAAAGTTTTAGGAAATTAGATCATGTACATCTATAAGACACATAAAGTTACGCGCCTAGCGGGTATTATAACTGCAATTTTATTGTTGAATGCCTGCGATAGTAGTGATGACAACAACCAAGTTGTTATTGAACCTGAAAACCCTGCTCCACCTGTTGCACCCATTCCGCCTGCTGAACCCATAAGTATTCGTGGGGTCTTGGATGAGGAACTAGTATCTGAACTATTACCTTCTGGGTCATTACCAGCAAGTTCATTGCCTGCGGCATCGTTACCTGCGGGGGCATTACCTACATTTGAAATTGATGAATCACCATCAGTTATAGAGCTACGTACGCTTAGCGTAACACTGCAAGCTAGCCAAGAAGTAGGAGCAGACGTTGTAGAAGGCGATTCAGTATTGACTGCCACTGCTACTATTGAAGTCAATGAAAGTACAGGTGCTATTGTTGGAACGGTTACGGCGAACAATATTGCCAGTGACGATGAAGTGACTATGGTTCACATTCATTCTGGCTTTGCAGGTGAAAATGGTCCTGTGTTGATTGGATTTACACAAGACAGTGATGATCCAACGGTTTTTTCATTAGATGCGAATATTGCTGACTTAGCAGATTTAGCAGGGAACGACCTTGAAACCTTTTTAGATGGAGGTTGGTATTTAAATTTGCACACCACGTCTAATCCATCAGGTCACGTGCGAGGCCAACTATTTACTAATGATATCGATGTCGCCCGTACAGAATTACAAGGGGCGCAAGAGAATCCGGCAATAACCAATGCCGAGGGCATTTCAGGTATTGGTTATGTCACTATTAATCCTGATGAAAATGAAATTGTAGCCAATGTTCGTGTTGAAGGTTTCATACCTTTTCTTGATGCAGCTATAGGCCCAATTCATTTACATAGTGCTTTTGCTGGCGAAAACGGTGATGTGTTTTTACCTCTCAATCCTGTTGATGGTTCTGAAACAATTTACAGAGCAACCGAAGCCGACGCGATTGTAGATACGATTGACTTTGCACTGATTGCTGATGGTGGTACCTATATCAATGTTCACTCGGCAGAAAATGCAGGGGGTGAATTACGGGGGCAAATTGTTCCTCAAGGCATAGATGTCACTCGTTCTGAATTACAAGGTCAGCAAGAAAATCCGGCTATTGTTAACGAAGACGGTATCTCAGGTGTGGGTTATGTCACCATTAATACACCAGATCAAGCTATTGTTGGTAACGTGACCGTCGAAGGCTTTGTACCCTTTTTAGATGCGCCTATTGG
>CAYUZL010000412.1:0-3363 GCA_964449725.1 uncultured Alteromonas sp.
ATTCCATTTCTGGATCTGACATTGCAATGTGAATACGACGAGGCAGTGATTCAGCTTCAAACAGCATAAACACAACCGTTAGTAAAATAAGAATAAGGTTTGATAACACCCCTCCCATTCCGCTTAAAAAATTGGTAGCGATAGACATTGCCAAACCAGGATCTAAATGACTTTGAACCAATTCTCGATTGAGTTCAATATTAAAACGAGCCAGTTGATTTACGATCCAATCAAACTGTACTGACATTTGTTCTTTGTAATTGGGTAAATTCTCTCTAAATTCCGCCATAGATTGCGCAACTAATCCTGCAATCATGAATCCGACTATCAAAATTAAGAGTATAACTAACACTATAGATGCCCATCGAGGAACACCTTTGGTGCTCGACCACTTAATAATTGGTCCGCAGGCAATGGCAATAAAAATCGATAAGAAAAAAGGTACAACAATGGTTGTCGCGGCTTTAATGCCCGCCATAATGATAATTAAACTGGCAAAAACGATTAACATTTTTGCCACGGGTGATTGAACTTGCATGTATAGTTTTTTCCGGAAAACTGTATTCTATAGATAGAGTAACAAAAACAAACAATAAGCCAACAGGAATTCGAATGACGTTGAACGACGCAACAATAAAAATAAAAAACCTTCGCTTGCGCACCTACATTGGTATTAAAGACGACGAGATAAAAAATAAACAGGATGTGATAGTGAATGTTGTCATTCACTACGATGGCGCACGGGCCACGGACAGCGACCAAATAGACGACGCGCTAAACTATAAACTCATTACTAAATCCATTATTAAGTTAGTTGAAGACAACCGTTTTTACCTTTTAGAAAAACTCACTGCTGAAGTGTTAGCCATTGCATCAGAGCATCCATGGGTAAAATTTGCCCAAGTGGAAATAGACAAACCTCACGCATTGCGCTTTTCAGATTCAGTATCCTTAACCTTGTCTTGCAATAAAGAAGCGATTTAATTATGCGATACCTGATCACTGGAGGTACTGGGCTTATCGGTAGCCATTTTTGCCTATCACTTAACGCCGATGATCAGGTTACGGTTCTTAGCCGAACTAAAAAGCCAACATCTTCGCCTTTAAAAAGGAGTAAGTGTTCAATTCGTTTTGTTTCATCTCTTGAGGCGTTATCTAACCTGAATGATATCGACTGCGTGATAAACTTGGCCGGTGAACCCATAGCAGACAAACGTTGGACTAAACAACATAAGACTACCCTTGAACAAAGTCGTTGGGAGACGACTCAAGTATTAAATACGTTGTTTAAGACAAGCTCTACTCCACCTCACACCTTTATATCTGGCTCTGCTATAGGATTTTACGGTCGTCAAGACACAAAGCCTATGGTTGAAAGCTCAACGGAAATTTACGACGAATTTACTCACCGTTTGTGTTCGAAATGGGAATCCATTGCGCTAGATGTACAACGCCCTGCAACCCGTGTTTGCGTGCTAAGAACGGGTATTGTTTTGGCAAAAGGACAAGGTGCGTTAGCTAAAATGACTTTACCTTTTCAACTTGGTCTTGGTGGGAAAATAGGCTCTGGAGAGCAAGGTATGTCTTGGATACATATAGACGACATGATTGCAGGTATACATCACCTCATTCAAAATAAAAACCTAAACGGCGCCTTTAACTTCACCGCACCGTTTCCTGTATCAAATAAAGACTTTGTAAATGAGCTGGGTCATGCACTTAGCCGCCCTACTTTTATTCCAATGCCTGCCTTTGCACTAAGTACATTAATGGGAGAAAGTGCAGATTTACTGCTAACAGGTCAGTTTGTCTACCCAGAAAAATTACTCTTGTCAGAATTTAAATTCAGTTACCCAAAACTAAACCAAGCTTTGGGTAACCTATTTCACTAAAACTCTGGATAAACAGGCCCTAGTAACATCAAATCATTTTCCTAAGCAGTGTAGTGGTATTTAACGACAACAACCTCCAGCAACTTATTGCACCTAAAACCCCAACTACAGCTGCTCCTGATACAGAGGCAATGAACCAGTAATTCAAATGTAAACTCGCTTGCATTTGAAAGACTTGTGTTTGTAATAGTAATAACGTTAATTCGTTGCCAATGGCAGCCATAAGCCCAGCGACTACCCCAATAATCACGAACTCAAAAATAACACTTTGTCGAATAAGAGAACCTTTCGCGCCCAACGTCCTCAAGATGGCCAACTCTTGTTGTCGTTCATCCATACTCGCTTGTACCTGTGCAACTAACACTAGGCTACCCGCAATTAGCACTAACACTAAAATAAACTCTACGGCCAATGAAACCTGCTCTACTACGGCCCTTAACTGATTAATTCTCGATTCAACATCAAATAAATTCACCGTCGGGAAAGGACTTAATAACGTAGTTAAATCTTTTCGACGTTCTGCTGCTAAATAAAAACTCGTCAAATAAACAGGAGTGAATTCTTTAAGTGCTTGAGGGTGCAGAATAAAAAAGAAATTGGGCTGCATTGATTGCCAATTTACTTCTCTGAAGCTTGTTATACGGCTGTGAACAATTTCACTACCTATATTAAATGTGAGTTCATCCCCTAGCTCCAAAGATAGCCGTTGAGCTAAGTCTTTTTCCACCGATACGGGATATAACGTAGGCTCATCAGTGCTCGAATTTACCCAGTCTCTATGCCATTCTCCATCAACAATTTTATTTTCGTTGTGCAGTTCAAGATCCCAGGTTAAATTGGCTTCTCTACCAAGCCCATCTCGTCCTTCTGATTCGCTGCCGTCTTCCTCGTCATCGTTCACTTTGGTGTTTATCTGCTCACCATTTATAGACACAAAACGCCCGCGAACAACGGGGTACAAATATCCCATGTCTACATGGTTATCCGTAAAATGCTGGGTAAGTGTTTGTTTTTCATCATCCGTGATATTCATCATGAAGTAATTAGGTGTACCTGCAGGTAACTGATCTTGCCACTGCGATACCATGTCATTACGCATGACAAGTACTACCAATAACAACATAATGGTGACAGAGAAACTGATCAATTGAACACTATTGTCCATAGAACGGCGCTTAATTCTTGCCCACGCCAATTGCCAAGGTCCCATGCTACCTTGACCTAATTTTCGTCCCACAAAAATTAAAATATACGTAACACCAATTAAACTAGCCACTAATGCAATACCAGACGCAAACATAATGGCGCTGATCAGAAGTTCCCCGCTATAAGCCCACATTAACGCAAAAATAGCGCTTCCGGCAGCAGCGAACTGAAGCCATTTAGCGGATAAGTTCGAATCTATATCTCTTCTTAACACCCGTAATGGCGGTATAGAAAATAGTTGCAGTAAAGGATAAATAGAGAACAT
>CAYUZL010000413.1:0-4502 GCA_964449725.1 uncultured Alteromonas sp.
CTATGAGCCCTTCTCTTTGTTCATCGCTTAAGTTTAGTGTGTGAAACGCGCTTTGTTGTTGCTCATCAATAAAAGGTTTAATGATTTCTTTTAAACGCCGTTCAACCAAGTTCAACCCAGCATTGTTCAAATGTATAACGAACACACGTTGACTACTTTCCAACAAAGGTGTGGTATAGCTATCAGGCATGGTCAATACAAAATCAGCCCGTTTGCTTTTCACCCATTGCTCGGGGGTGACTCCAGACTCTATTGAGACAATTTCGAAAAATTCAGATCGTTTCAGTTCCTCTGTAATTTGCGGTGCAGCACTAGCGTTTATAATTGAAACTTTAAGTACTTTTTCTTGAGCTTCAGTTACCGCTTTAAAAGAAAAATAACCGGCAATCCCGCCAATAGCAGGAAAAATCAACAGAGGTAATGCAATCATAAAGAACAAGGTTTTCTTGTCTCTTAGGATCTCTTTTAGTTCTTTTTTAAAGACAATCCACATGGTTATACCTCCTGTTTTAATGCTGATAAAAATGCATCGTTCAACGAATTTTCACTTAACTCTGTAAACGCGTTTAACGTATCATCAAATGTGGTTTTTCCTTGATGGATAACACATACTCGATCACAAAGCTCCGACACTTCAGTAAGGTGATGAGTAGAAAAAATAACCGGTGTCCCCAAAGACTTCAAATGCCGAATAAAAGACAATACAGTTTGTGCGGCCATAATATCCAAGCCCGTTGTTGGTTCATCTAGCACCACAACCTTAGGTGAATGAATTACCGTTCTTGCTATAGCGGTTTTTTGTTTCATACCTGTAGAGAAATTTTCACAGCGCCGGTCTAAAAACGTGTGTAAATCGAGCATATCTGCAAGCTCTTCAATACGCTCATCCACCGCAGCCTTAGACATACCGTGTAATTCACCAAAGTAAGCCATGTTCTCTCGGCCTGTTAAGCGTCCATACAGCCCTGTCGAACCAGATAAAAAACCAATACGTTTTCTCGCTTCTACTGGCTTTTTTAGTACATCGACACCGTCAATAAAAATAGAACCTGCATCTGGAGATAAAGCGGTGCTTAACATGCGTAGCGTTGTGGTTTTACCCGCACCGTTTGGTCCTAAAAGGCCAAGTACACTACCTTTTTCACACTTAAACGATACATCTTGCACAGAACGAAAAAAGCGTCCTTTAAGACGAGGGTCTTTTTTCTCTTGCTCGGATAGTTTTTTTGGATTTTCGACTGGGAAACGTTTTTGTAAGCCTTGTACTTCTATCATATTACGTCCTTTGTTAAGCGTACAAATTCATCATATAAGCAAAGTAATTAAAACGGAAATGCAAATTTCAACAACCTCTAATCCATTGAGATTTAAAGTATTGTTTTACAGCGCCTTGAGGTTACTAATTCAACCTTCCCCTCATTTTGATTTTCTCTACAAAAGTACAGGTAGTAATTTAGATATTCCATTGGTATAAAACACAAAGACACAAAAACATTAAGGAAAGTAATGTCTTCCATATCCAATCCTATAGAAGGACTAACGAACGTCCTAATAAAGCCTAATGCCGTATTTAGTACTCTTGCGAAGGTAAACAACTGGTCATGGTTACCTTTCATTTTGGTTAACTTTGTAACCATACTCACGATTTATCTCTATTTCAATTACGTTGATTTTAACTGGTATATTGAAACGATTATTAGTGAGACCATGGCAAATACCAGCCCAGCAGAGCAGGACACGGTAAGAAGTACGATGAATCCATCTATGATGATTGGGATTGGTGCAGGAGGGGCTATATTCGGTGTTGTAATTGTGAATGCCATTTTAGCGGTTTATTTGAATTCAATGACAAAGAACGACGACTCCCATGTTCAAGGATTTTCAGATTGGTACGGCGCACTTTGGTGGATCCAAATGCCTACCATTGTTAGCTCTGCGATTGCAATTGCAATACTGTTGGTGAGTTCAAACAGCGAGCTCTCTCCAACGTCTCTATCGCCATTTTCTCTTGCTTTTGTACTAGGTACAAACATGGGTTCTGAGTGGTTTAATTTCATGACGTCAATACGATTAGATACCCTATGGTCAATATATTTGCTGACTAGTTGCATCGCTCAATGGACGCAATTTGACACGCGAAAATCACTGATCATCGCTAGTGCGCCATTTGTGATTGTTTTTTCTCTTTGGTTTGCTTACTTGTTATTTTAATGGCCACCGAGGCGGGTATTGCTGAGTCAATGCGACGCCTTCTCGCTGAGAGCGAAAATAATTCGAGTCGCGATAAAAGTCAGCATTTTGCTTTTCCCACCATTGCGGAATGCCAAGTAAAGGAATAGGCCTAAGTACATTCTTAGATGTAAACCCATCAAAATACGTAATTACATTCAATAATTGCTCATCAATATGGGCTCTTTTTTCAGTAAAAGAGCCCCTATTAAAATCGTCATCCACTGGAACCAGCAACCATTTAGCAGTCAAACCAACAAAAGGACTTAACATCATTTCTGCGCTAGCATGACCAAATAAGCAAGGCGTTATCAAATTGTGCCAAAGGTTTCTGTGTTCAAGGTAAACCTGATCCCAATCATGAGTACTTAATCCATGTAAAAAAGGAGTGCATTTCCCTAAATCTGACTTTTTAACCAATAAAAGCACGCCGCATTCATCAAAGTGAGTTAGACGGTCTCTTCTTGGCGTGCGAGGAGAAAGGCCATGCTGCTCAATATCATTAGCATGAAGTTGGCTGATTAACATTTTCGACTTAGGAAATTGATGCCAAATCAGTGCGTTAAAAAAGTCGTGCCAATTGTTTTCTCTGGTAGGAATTTGCTTTTTATTGGCGATTCTAATTTCGTAATAATCAAGCTCTTCTTCTCCCTCTATTTGTGGAACAAATTTACAAGGAAACGCAGGTACCTGATTTTGTGCACTTACAGTAAGTTCTAACGCGCTAGGAAATGAATGCCTTTCAATAAATTCAGTCGCTTTTACATAGTCGAGTAAAAAAGTACATTTTAGTTGCTTTAACAATTCCCCGTTCCACTTGTCTTGCATAATTATAGACACTCACTTTTGTTTCTCTATACTGACTGTGCATTATATTAAAAATAAATACTTATAAGAGAGAAAATATGCATCTTTTTAAAACGACAGCGTTAATTGCTGCATGGGTTATTTTTAGCGGCTGTGGAGAAAAAGACCATGCTCATACCAAGGGGCCCAGCATTAGCTCAAATTTTGACGACGTCTATGCAGGCATTACCGCCGATTCACTGATTCCACCAATAAAAACATTAGCCTCTGATGAGTTTGAAGGGCGCCTTCCAACTACAGAAGGCGAACGAAAAACCTTAGCTTATTTAGAAGAAAAATTTGCATCCGCGGGTTTTAAACCGGGGAACGGTAACAGCTTTCTTCAAGACGTTGAGTTGATTGAAATTACTGCAGACCCAAAGGTATCCCTAACCATAGGTGACAATGTTTTTGATTATAAAGAAAACATGGTCGTAGGCTCTAAACGTGAACAATCCTCTATATCCATTGATCAATCTGAACTTGTATTTGTTGGTTACGGTGTCAACGCACCAGAGTACAATTGGAATGACTATGAAGGGTTAGATGTAAAAGGGAAAACCGTCGTTATATTAGTCAATGACCCAGGCTATGCTAACCCAGAAAGTGGTCTATTTCAGGGTAAAACCATGACCTACTACGGGCGCTGGAGCTACAAATATGAAGAAGCTAGTCGTCAAGGTGCTGCAGCTGCATTAATCGTTCACGAAACAGCACCCGCATCTTATGGCTGGTCAGTTGTAGCCAACAGCTGGAGTGGCCCTCAATACGGTTTAGTCTCAGCTGACAAAGGGGCAAGTCGTGTTGCCATTGAAGGCTGGTTGTCGCTAGAAGCTGCCACTAAAGTGTTTGCTGATGCTCAATTAAATTATAGCGAAGAAAAAGCCAAAGCAGCATTAGGGCCCTATAACAAAGCAATGCCGATTAGCGCATCAGTAACCCTAGAAAACAAATTTGTTAAATCGAAAAGCCATAACTTTATCGCGACATTAGCAGGATCAAGTAAACCCGATGAGCATGTAATTTACAGTGCCCATTGGGACCATTTAGGTAAAGACACTTCACTTGAAGGTGACCAAATATACAATGGCGCTCATGACAACGCCACCGGCAGCGCAGCAGCTTTGGTAATGGCTGAAGCCTTTGGCAAACTGACTCCACGCCCTGCCCGTAGCGTTACATTTTTAATTGTAACTGCAGAAGAACAAGGCCTATTAGGTTCAAAGTACTATGCCGATAACCCTATAATTCCGCTAGACAAAACAGTCGCGAACATCAATATGGATGCGATGAATGTACTAGGCAGAACAAAAGATGTCAGTGTAGTGGGTATGGGTAAATCATCTTTAGAAGAGAACCTAACCGTTGCAGCAAAAAAACAAGGTCGATATTTAACCCAAGAAGACCACCCAGAAGCAGGTTATTAT
>CAYUZL010000414.1:0-4186 GCA_964449725.1 uncultured Alteromonas sp.
ATCGGGTAGACTGCATATCAAAACAACAATACGCGACGTACCATGATAACCCTTAGCGATATTTACGATGCAGCTGATCGCATTGCACCTCATATACAAAAAACACCCATTTACAGTTCGTCCATTCTCAACGGGCTGTTAAAACAGAATATCTACTTTAAATGTGAATGCTTGCAAAAAACCGGCGCATTTAAAATTAGAGGTGCGGCGAGTTACATTGTAAAAGCTAAAGCGAATAATCCGTCCCTTAAGCACATAGTCGCCAATAGCTCAGGCAACCATGCCCAAGCTGTTGCTTATATCGCTAATAAACTTCAGCTTACTTCGACTATTTACGCAAATAGCACTATATCGCCTATTAAGGCGGCGGCAACCCAATCTTATGGGGCGACATTAAAAACGTTTAATTCAAGACCAGAAGCTGACGCTGCAGTTGAAGCGGCAAGCAAACAACCAGACACATTGTGGGTTCCCCCATTCAACCACCCAGATGTAATAGCCGGACAAGGCACAGTAGCACTCGACGCGATAAAGGAGTTAGGTACCGATATCGACGCTGTATTTGCCCCTTGCGGTGGCGGCGGCTTGCTATCAGGTACCCAAGTGGTTACTCATGGGTTAATTCCAAACGCCAAAGTCATAGGAGTAGAACCTCACAATGCAAACGATGCACTCCGCTCGTTGCAGTCTGGAGAAATTGTTAGCTTGACATCAACACCTAACACCTTAGCGGATGGCGCAGCGACTCCGGCTATCGGCAAGCACACATTTCCACATTTAAAAAAATTAGACGGTTTTGTCGATGTAACAGAAACCCGTATTGCTTATTGGACCCAATGGTTGCAACACCTTTTAAAAATACATGTTGAGCCAACAAGTGCAATGAGCATGGAAGCAGTCTACCAATGGGCTCAGACTACACCCAAAAATAGCCGCGCACTGGTGTTATTATCAGGCGGAAACATTAGTCACACCACTATGGCTAATGTTTGGCAACAAGACCACTTATCTGAACTACCATCACTTTAACAAGGAACGCCATGAAAGCTATCAGCACGCTTCTTTTTGTATTGCTCTCGCTACCGACTTTTGCTTTTGATTTAGTAGTAACCAATGTGACAGGTTACACATTAGATGAAAACGGAAAAACTGTGGGTTTTCAGAGTTTACTTGTCGATAATGGCAAGGTCGTTTCACTTAACCCGTCACAATCAAACATTGCCCAAGCCGAGAAAAAAATTGATGGCAAAGGTAAAGTCATGCTACCCGGATTGATCGACGCCCATGGCCACTTACTGGGATTAGGCGACGAACTAAGACAAGTGAATTTACGTGGAACAACTTCAGAAGCGGATTCGGTATCAAGAGTAAAGCAAGCGGCAAAAAATAGTTTAGGTGCATCTTGGTTGTTGGGTCGAGGTTGGAACCAAGAACTCTGGTCAAGTAAATCATTTCCTACTCGCCATTCTTTAGACGACGTTAATTCGACCTTACCCATGATGTTAATGCGCGTAGACGGTCACGCTATGTGGGTCAACTCTAAAGCCCTTGCTGTTGCCCAAATCACCAAAGATACGCCCAACCCAGAAGGTGGCATTATTGTTAAAGACGAAAACGGTGAACCTACAGGCGTACTGATCGATAAAGCCATGAACCTCATTCGCGCTGTACTTCCCGAAGTGGACTTTTCGACAATGCACCAGCAACTTACACTTGCCAGTGAACATCTGCTGTCTCAGGGCATTACAGGTATGCACGACGCGGGTATTACACGAGACCAATACGAGTTTTACATTATTAAGGCCGCTCAGGACCAATTACCTATCCGTATTTACGCTATGGTAGCGGCCACAGACCCCGACATAGAAAAAATGTTGTCCAACGGATACATTCAAGACCCAGAGGACATGTTGTCTATTCGTTCAGTGAAAGTGTATGGTGATGGTGCGCTAGGTAGCAGAGGAGCAGCCTTACTGGCCCCTTATTCAGACAAGCCCAGCGAACAAGGGTTACTCCTTACCCCTGAAGATAAGATGTTCGATTTGTTTAGCCATGTTATTGCCAATAAGTTTCAAATCAACTACCACGCTATCGGTGATCGTGCGAATCGACTCGCTTTAGATACCTTTGAAGCCGTATTTAAAGGACAAGGTGGCAAAGACTACCGCCACCGCGTGGAGCACGCCCAAGTCATCAATGTTGACGATTTAGCCCGCTTTCCTTCATTGGGAGTGTTGCCTTCTATGCAACCAACTCATGCTACCAGTGATATGAATATGGCAGAGTCCCGTGTAGGTCATGAACGAATAAAAGGCGCATACGCATGGCAAACCCTAATCAAGTTGGGTTCGCGTCTGCCATTAGGTTCTGACTTTCCAGTAGAGCTGGCAAATCCATTCTATGGCATTCACGCTGCGGTAACTCGTCAAAGTAGGGAGAATCAGCCCGTTGAAGGCTGGTATGCCAACGAAGCACTTACTCTAGAACAAGCACTCGACGGATTTACCCGAACTGCTGCTTACGCGTCTCATATGGAAGATAAGGTTGGTCGTCTCGCGCCCGGTTTTTGGGCAGACTTTATTCTAGTCGATCAAGACCCGTTTAAGATTTCAGAACAAGATTTGTGGAAACTAGAAGTACAAAGTACTTGGATTGCTGGGGAAGAAAAGTACCGTAACCAGAATTAACAATTAGGCACTCGCGATGTTTTTTAATGCAAATCGCGAGTGCGCTATTTTCAAAGATTAACTTTGATAGAGTGTACGTATCCAGCGCTCTTCATTAATAAAACGCCAATTCCAACTTTTCCATTCTTCGCCTAACCCCGTTTTCACCACATCATCTTCAGACATACCAGAGGCTTTCAGTGCATCAACTTTAGTATTTGTCACTTTAATCATGGTTAAAAAGGCTTCTAAATCAGCTTTGTCAGCAATTTCACCATGGCCAGGAATAATAATGGTGTCATCATCAACTTTACCCAGAAGTGTTTCTACAGCGGCAATATAACCTGTAACCGAACCGCCGCCATCTAAGTCAATAAACGGAAAAAGTCCGTTAAAAAACACGTCACCCGCATGTAACACATCAGGTTGTTCAAACCATACCGCACTATCGCCATCTGTATGGGCGCTAGGTAGGTGAAAAACATGAATGGTTTCATCGTTAAAATGGAACTGAATACCAGATTCATAGGTCACAACAGGTAAGCTTGCTGGATTGGCATTTTCCCCACTGGCTAGGCGAATGCGTACATTGGCATGGGCAAAAATAGTGGCGTCTTTTTGCTCACGGAAAAATGCATTCGAGCCTGTATGATCCCCGTGGAAATGGGTATTAACAATATACTTAGGTTTATCGCTGCCAAGTTCACCTAATGCCGATGCTATCTTTTCCGCAAGCGGGGCATATTGGTCATCAATAATAAGTACACCGTCTTTTCCTGCCGACACACCAATATTGCCACCAGCACCATGAATGGCATTAACAGAGCCTCGTAGTTTCTTCGACGTCACTTTCACTTCGTCTAAAGTATTTTGCGCGTGAGCTGAGCTACTAATTAAAACTACACCTAGCGCAAATACAGCAAACTTATTTTTTATTATCATTCTTTTTCTCTCGTTATAGTAAGACTAACAATGGCAATTTATAAATTGCGTTTAAGATTCAATCAATTGAAATCTAGGCCGCTTAACGCCATCAACGTCTACGCTTTCTGTAAACATGGTTAAAGGCCTTACCCACAAATGTCGAGTGTCTTCATCGCCATACAAAGGCGAATAAACCACCACCCATTCTTCTGTTTCGCTGTGCTTCGCAACATCATGTACCTGATACTGTGGACCTTTATAGTGAGCGTAAATGCCTTTTTCTAACATTATATTGTCCTGTGTTTATCGTCAAAATCTAACGGTAATTGTTTAAAATTGTGTGAATTATCAGTAAAGGCGACATGCAACCCGAGTAAGCGTACTGACTTACCTTCACCTCGTTCAATAGCTTGTGCTAATAACTGAAAAATAAGAGTGTCGTCTATGTCACTGTGCTTTTGTTCTTTGGTGGTGATATGAAAATCTTGAAATTTAACTTTCACACCCAGTTTATCTATCTCTCTTGTTTTAAGGTGAGGTTCAACTCGCCTAATGAGTTGCGGTAATAAGACCTCGCTCACAATACGCTGTAATTC
>CAYUZL010000415.1:0-5938 GCA_964449725.1 uncultured Alteromonas sp.
GTCTTATTACAGCGTGGTAAAAAGAACTACTTTTTGTTAAATGTTGAATAATTATTTTTAACTATGTAAACAAAGAACTACCCTACAATACAGCACATTATAAAAGCCGCTTAAGAAAGCGGCTTTTATTTGTGTAACAGCTTAAAAACGTAAACAATCGTATCTCGCTCATACATTTTTACTATCATTTTCGCCAACAATTAGTCAAAACAACCAACCCAAGCGCCCTTGTTCATTATTAGAAAAACGTTACTTATTGTTTTATAACATCTTTTCAAATGGCACTCACTTTGCAAACTTAAATCTAAGGTTAATGTATTTCAATGCAATCGAGGGTTTTATTATGGAGTTTTTATTTTTCTTATTTAGCTTTTTCTTTGGCGCGATTATATGGCTTATTCCGGTTGTGATGATACTAGTCTCTAAACGCACTGAAGGGGGTGAAAAAGCGGCATGGATACTCGCCGTCATATTTATTTCTTGGTTCGCTTGGATATTTTATTTATTACTTGCGCCATTAACCTCTAGACGAAGAGCTTACTAAACATGGAGTCATTTAAAAAAGTCCTGCTTACCTTTGCAGGAGGGATATTTATGGTACTAGGAGTGATATTTCTGATTGTTCCTGGTCCATCTCTTTTGTTTTTTATCCCAGGTCTTTGGCTGCTTAGTTACGAATATACATGGGCAAAACCTTGGTTGCGCAAATGTATGACTATAATGAAACGCAGCGCTCAGTGGCTTGACAAGCAAATCCGTAAAAGGCGCTACCCTTAACTAAGTTCCGCTTCGCTATGCACCAAGATTCAATTTCCAAGGCACAGCGAAGCGATCAACCACAATACCGTAACAAGGAGACCAAAATGTCCTTTGCGGTGTTAAAATAACATTCCCTTTATTAGCAAGTAATTCAAACACCCTCTTTAGTTTATCTTCAGACTCAACCCCTAACGACAAAGCGAATCCTTTGGGAGTTTCATAGTCCTCATCCTGTAAATCTGCGCCAGATAACTCTATGCTGCCTATTTCCATATTGGCATGCACAATTTTATCTTGCCATTCCTGAGGTACAGAGTCTGATAGAGGCGAATCTTTGTAGCTTAGGTTAAAGCCTCGAGTACCATTTAAATGTTCCTCATAAAACTGGAACGCCTCTTCACATTGGCCATTAAATGCAATACTAAACGATAATGTCATAACGCTATCCTTACTATTTATTAATCGAAGCGTAATCAACATAATGAAAAGACTGAATAACACGCCCTTTTACCTTTCGGTACCGAAGCGGAGAGTATTGATAGTTAATATACGCTTTACTGCGCCTTAGTACCCCACCTAAATCAATTCTTTTTCCTTCCATATCTGTCGCAATCAATCTATGTTTGTAACCGTTGTTATCCAGTACTTGCTTGGCTTCTTCATCTGAGCACTGCAAACCTTGACTTAACTGTTTGAACCTCGCTTTAAATACCCGGTCGTGTTTGTGATTCAGTCCAACCACAAGGTGGGTGATTTCATGTATTAGGGTAACAAGTAGCTTTGAATGCGCATGGGTACCAAGAAATGCCGGGTTTATATGAATGTTTCCACAATTGCTCACACTGCCGTAACATCGCTTAGAGGCATCGAATGTTAATGTACGGTAGGAATGTGCCCACTGAGATTGCGGAAAAGCAGAATAAACGTGCTCTAAGCAATAGGTTAACGCTTCTTGCACCCACTCCTTTGATATAGGAGATTGAGAAGCAAGTGAAGACCATAAAAAACCTTGCATAACCTAAGTAGAAAACTCCAAAACATTTACGATAAAACCTATCCTAACATTTAGATCTCATCTTCGCTTAGTTTTACATTAAGGTATTAAGCACGCGAATAATTTTTAATCTTCATCCTCATGCTCTTGAATTTTCACATCTGCAAAAACTAATTTAAACACTTCAGTTAATTCAGGTACAAGTGCCTTATGCTTCTTATGAATAAAATGATAGAAAGGCCTTTCATCAATAATTACTGAATAAGGGAATTGTTCTGATAGCATGGCGAAATTATTATCATCTTCAATAGACTCAGCAATAACTACGGCAATATCTGCCCTACCCATTTTAACCATATCAAGAGCGTGCTGTGCGGTAGACACTAGTTTAAAGTTAAAACCTAAGTTCACTAGTTTGTTATTTGTAGCCAAAATTCCACGAACGGCAACTAGATCATACCGGTTCAAATCATCCCATGTTGTTATGTTTATATCACCATTGATCACGTACGCCTTAATTTTTGCAACATATATAGGTATGGGAATTTTAATGTGATCAGGAAGTGTATTTTTTGCAGCCGATGCTCGAATCAAATCACCATCAATAAAATGGTTTTGCTTTGCCTCTATAAGCGCTCGCTTAGAAGGCATTTCAATGAACTCAACTCGATAATTTAAAGAATCGTACGCCTGTACAACTTTGTCGTATACCTCAGGCATTTTCGCCACATTTTCAACAGTAACAAACGTGAGTTGTTTATTCTGTTCCGTCGATTGCACTTTATTACCAAAAAAGAGCGCAAATAGGGAAAACAAGATTAGTAATTTCATAGTAGTTGAAAAATAAGTCCTTTTAAAGAGTATCGACAGTGAGTCATAAAATTTCAATTTAAAAATAAAATTACTTTATTAAAAAGGCCTGAATTAGTACTAAAAATCAGACTAATTGCAACACCTAAAAATTTTAATCAGCAATTCACTACACCACCTGTAAACACTGGATATTGGTAATGCCCACATAAAAATTGGTTAACCAAATAAAGCGCTTTCTTAAGATTCACACACAGTAAAATGGGGGGTTATTTTCAAAAAGTAGACGCTAAATTCAACTGAAATATTTCTGCAACCTTTGTTGCGATCATGTTAAAAGATTGTTATGTTCGCACGACTTGTTTAAATAAAACCTATAAGAATCAAAATTAGACAAGTGAAAACCACTTACCAATAATGTTAATTGGTAAACACTTAAAGCAAACCAAAAACAAAATAAGGCTAGTAAAGATGATAAAAACTAAACCCCTTATGACTCTGTGTACACTCGCATTGAGTATTAATGCTGGACTCGCTGTCGCACAGACAATTCCTATTGAAAGTGTTGGTGACTTTGGCGGGACAGCTGCTAACTTCCCACCCGAAAACGCTATTGATGGAAATACTGATTTCTCCTCTCGCTGGGCAGCAGAGCTAGACGGAGACCCAACTAATATTTTTGTAGATTTTGGCTCAGCTCAGCGTATCGATGATGTAGGTATTGCTTGGGGCCGTGGTGACGAACGTACTCATCGATTCGAAATTCGTGCTCGTGCAGGAACCAGCGGTTCTTGGACAAGAGTTTTCTCTGGAACCAGCAGCGGTACCACTGATGGTATTGAAACATACAACGTAACGGATATGGACGCTCGTCAAGTACGTATAAAAACGTTCGAAAACAGCGCAGGTACAGATTTTACCAATATTACTGAGTTTGAGGTGTATGGCACTGCAGGTCGTAGTGGTAGCAACTCAGGTAATGATAATAGCTCAGACAACGACAACGACAACGACAACGATAATGACAGCTCCGTAACCGGTAACTCAACTCGAACCGTCTTATTCGAAAAAAACGGGTTTAGTTTTTCTATTGACGGAGCTGGTGGTGCACAAGAAGGTATCCAACTGTACCTATGGAACACCAACGAAAACAATGAAAATCAACATTGGGTAGAAAGTCAGATTGATAATAGTTTCTATCAATACCGCAAAGCAGACACTGATCTTTGTTGGGATGGCGGTGACGGTGGTGCAACACGACAAGCTATTCGATTAGAACAATGCGATGTAGATGATATAAATCAACATTGGGAACTTATTGACCTTCCAAACGGAACGGTACGTATTAAGAAACGCGGCGTTAGTTTTTCGATCGATGGTAACAATGGTGCAGCCAGACGCCAAGTTATCTATTTATGGAATTCGAGCGATAGCAACGTTAACCAGCAATGGGGCATCATAGAAGTTGATGGCGATGACAACGGCGGCGACAATGGTGGCGATGACAACGGCGGCGACAATGGTGGCGGTGACAACGGCGGCGACAATGGTGGCGACAATGGAAATACCGGTTCTGGAGAGTTCAATTTAGATCCGGACCGTGAGCCATGGGAAAACTTCGACCTTTCTGATTGGGTTATCGATACGCCAGCCTTTGCCAGCGACGGTGAATCACAGCGTTTCGGCGAAAATGATTGGGACGACATTACTGATGAATCTCGTGAGTTTTTCTTTACTCATACTGATGGCGGAATGCGCTTTGTAACTCGCCTAGACGGAGCAAGAACCAGCTCAGGTACATCATTTGTTCGTTCAGAGCTTCGCGAAATGCTTCGCGCTGGAAGAGATGGCATTAGCACAGTGGGTTTGAACGAAAACAATTGGGTATTGGGTTACCAGCCAACTAATCTAGATCTAGGTTCAGGTACGACTGATGCCCAAGATAATACTCCCACTCGACCAGGCGGTAGAAACGGCGTACTTACCGCTACACTTAGAGTGAATAAAGTAACTACTACTGGTAACGGAGTCCATGTGGGGAGAACCATTATTGGTCAAATCCATGCCGATGATGATGAACCAATTCGTCTTTACTATCGCAAAGAACCCAACGCTGCACGTGGTTGTGTTTATGCTGAGAGTGAAATACGAAATAGTAACCTGAGCGATGTTGAGTTTCCAATTGTAGGTGACGGAGAAAACTGTGATGATAATTCAGATGGTATAGCGCTTGATGAGTTGTTCTCCTATAAAATCGAAAACATCGATGAAGACATAATTGTAACCATTTATAGAGGTGACCAAGACGGCGAAGAAATCGGAAGAACGACTATCGATTTAGACGAATTAAACAGTGGTTACGACAGAGACGACGAGTGGATGTACTTTAAACTAGGCGCCTACACTCAAAATAATCGTGGTGATGACAGCGACGGCGATATAATTACATTTTATCGCTTAAACAATACCCATGATAACGACTAACTAAAGCCGTTCTTAAGTCAGTCAAGAAGAGGCCAATTAGGCCTCTTCTTTTAATTGTAAAAAGGTAGTGAAATGAAAATAGTCTTCGTCTTATTTCTTGCTGTTATAGTCTTTGTTTTATTTGTGGTTAATTCTCAAGATACCGCGATTAACAAAGATAACTTTGCGAGTAATAACGCCGAACAAAACCACTCAATTACGCTATCAAATAGCGATACATTAGACATAGCCAATGCACGAACTGAGGATATAGAGCAAAACAACAATTCAGTAATTCAAACAAAGAAAACCACCTGCATTGACGCCTGCGAAGATGTATTAAACACTTTGAGCTTAGGTGCACCACTTACACCAAAACAACTTGAATACATTGAACACAACCCCTTAATCATTATTGAAAACCTTATGCATTCCCCAGAAACACTGGCTGTTTTAATCAGTTTAGGTTTCGAAAACGATGACAATATTGACAATGTCCAAAGAAGCTTAGTGGCCGAAAAAATAAAAGCTGCCTTATCTCATGAACAGCAAGACTATTTAGTCAGTGCGTTGTTCGACTCTAATAACAAACCTGACAAGCTGGTCGCACTTGAATTAATGCCAAACATTATCAGACAAGATAATGCCGACTTAGCAAGTTTTACCCGTATATTAAGTGAAGAAACCGATCCAGAAATACTCATTAGAGCCATCAATTTAACTCAGCAAACCCAAGGGAAAAACAACACGTTGAACGTGATGTCTGGGTTAACGGAAATTATTCATGGTGATCATTCTCCTCATATTACAGGTAGCGCACTTTTGGCAAAAGCAGCGATTACGCCCTCTCCTTCTCATATCTATCGCGATGTACTGAATGCAGCTTATAGTTACTCAGATCAAACCAAAGAG
>CAYUZL010000416.1:0-7018 GCA_964449725.1 uncultured Alteromonas sp.
ATACATGAGCGGAGTGATTAACATTCAGGTTTTGAACTACGCTGTCTAATAATTCAAACTCATAATTTGATAGTGTAGGAACACGCGTGTTACGAACTAACACATTACCTGCCGAATCAGGTGCTTTTATGCCGTCAATGATCAGACTTTCAAATCTAACACTACCACCGTCATTCAATTCAGACATGATCGCACGTTTAGGGTAAAGCGTCGTTTCACCTGCCACGCCACGTAAGGTGACTTTTTTGTTGAATGTCATTGGGCGCTCAAGTTCGTAACTACCTGCAGCTAAGGCTATGACATCACCAGCGTTAACTTTTGCTAATGCGCTGAAAAGCTCAGCTTCTGTACTTACGTTGTGCACTTCACCAGAAGAAAAAGCAAGCTCTGGGCCCGATTTTGGATACCAACTTACACCCGTATCTTCTTTCTTTGTCGGGATTAAGCCGCTATTCGCTCCAATACCTTTACTTTGAACATCAGGGTCAACTAATAGCCCGTGTTCGTTTCTTACTAAATTGTAAGTGGTGTCAGCAAACCCTGAACTAAGCTCACTTGGCGTAGCTTGGTTACTTGTGTTGCCTGAAAATGAAATACCAGATACATCGTCAAATAACTTAAATGGCTGACCATTTTCGTTGGCAACGAGGTTTTTACTAAACACACTATTTTCAGGCGTTGCAGAGCGTTCAGCGTCGCTTCCTGCAGCTAAATTGATGTTTGCCAAGTTTATTAGGGTGTTGTTTTCTATGGTGGCGTTTTTCACTTGGTGATAACGGTTGATAGAAGAATTAGGCACACCATTCATTACCACAAATCCGCCGCCAAATCGGGTACCCGTTAACCCTTCCATGTAGTTGTTTTTAATGGTTTGATCTGCGTTGATGACGCGAATACCGCCGGTATGGTCTTCGCCATTACCAAAGAACACGTTGTTTTCTACTGTGTTGCCGTTACCGTGACGAAGTGTCAACGTACCGCGAGATTCAAAAAACACATTATTGGAAATGTTATTTTTACCGGATTTGTTGGAAATAATTTCTACTTCACCGTTTGCGCGGTCAAAATAATTGTTTGTCACTTGGGTAAATGAATCAGTTAACGAGTATTTACTGGTACCAATTCGCAGTGTTTCTCCGCCATTGGAACCTAATATCGGACGAGGACCAAAATAGTTACTGTCTATTTCATGATGGTTTTGCTGGCTTAATTCGTTGTTTAAACGTACCGCCATTGTGACCCCAGCAGTACTTTTACCACTTAAATGGTTATGATCGAAACGGTTGTGCTGCCCGTGTAACGCCACCCAGTATTCGGTATCAAATTTATCGGGCTTATTGAAATGGTCGATAACGGTTTCAGTAACACGGCTGTGGTTTGCAAATACGCCTTTATTAACAAATGAGATAACTGAGCCCGTTGGGCTGTATCCGTTTGTAAAAATTAGGCTAGACACTTCTAAATATTCGCCGCTCAATGCAAGATTAGATTGGCCTGACAGTATGACTTTTCCAGGAGTTTGTGCCGTTAGGCAAATTGGCGCGTCTTTTGTCCCTACACCGTTAAAATGTAATTCTGCGTCTTTCCAGACGCCGTCTGACAACACTATGCTGTCGCCTGCTTCTGCTGATTTCACTGCGCTATTAAATTCGTCGACAGATGACACTAGAATTGCGCTTTTAAGGTCGCAACCTATTTCTCTGTCTGTGTTAATTACAGTATTAACTGGAGTTTGTGTGCTACTGGGCTGTTCGCTATTGCAGCCAGATGAAATAGCTACCACGCCACCTAAGCAGAAAGCAGTAACGATTTTATTAAGGTGATTGTGCTTCATAAAACTCGACCTGAAAGAAAACGATTGAAAAAGATAAGAGCTTTTTAGCTCTACAACGAAGAAAGGCCAATATACTTCAAATTGAAGAGTATTGGCCTTTGGATAGTTAACTAACCGTGATTAGTAACGGTATTGAACACCTGCGAACAAGCGAGGACCATATACGTTAACTTCTGAGAAGTTATCACGTGTAGGGCGGAAGTTTCTGCGCGGCTCATCAAAGATGTTGATTGCTTCAACAGAGAATTTCCAGTTGCGGTTTACGCGGTAAGAAACTCGAGCTTCCCAAACCTCAGTATCATCGATGAAACGAATGGAACCCGGGTTTGCAACAAACTGCTGGAAGTAATGGCTACGATACTTGTAGTTAATCGATGCATTAAAGCCTTCGTATTGATAGTAAAGCTGACCAAACAACACATGTTCGGAGAAGCCAAACAAGTTTGATGGAGGCGCAATACCTTCAATTTCAACATCATCTACAGTGCGGTCACCAAAGTCTACATCTTCAAATTCGAAGTTAGAGTCTGCGTAGTTATAGCTCAATTTAACACCAAAGCCATTTAACCAGCTATCTAAATAGCTGAACGAATGAGTTGCTGTTAATTCAAAACCGTAAATGGTACTGGTTTCATCGGTAACTTGGTTAACACCAACTGGTGTTTCGAACGAAATGCCATCTACTACGAATGTTTCAGATTGAGACACACTCTCGAAACCACCTTCAAAGCTTTTATAGTAAACACCTAAGGCTAAAAGAGTATCGTCGTTAGCATACCATTCGAAGGCGATATCACCATTCCAAGAAGTAAACGGTTCGATTTCAGGGTTACCTGAAGCCACTACGCTACCTACGATATCTTCTAAATCTTCAGATTCACTGTCACCGTCGATACCATTAAAAGTACGACCAAAGCCTAAGTCTGAAGGATCTGGACGAGATAAGGCTCTGTAAATTGCGCCTCTTACCAAGAAGTCGTCAGTGATATCCACAGTAACGTTAGCACTAGGTAAAAATTCAGTGTAGTTATTTCCGGCAACTAGACGTTCAAATTCAGAGTCTGCGACAACTGAAATGTTTGTGATAACGCCAGTGTCATCTCTTGTTGCCGTAAGTGGTCTTCTGAATCCTACAGATTCAACATCAGAATGTACAACTCGAACACCTACGTTACCACGAACGCCATAATCCCCTACGAACGTGTCGTAGTCGGCTTGAACATATGCCGCAAACGTATTTTCTTCAACATCTACTGCGTTTACATTTTGTCTTGATGTATCAGTAATAGAAGGCGCTGCTTCTTCTACTGTAAACGGTACATTCGGGTCGATTTCATTTCCATTGCTGTCTAGTACTAATGTCGACAACAGTGAATTTGCTAAACAACGAGCATCGAATGTAGCAAAGGCATTACCTGTACCTGCGTCAATCACGTTACCATTGTCATCAATGTTAGTGAACAATGGGCTACCGCCAGTTACGTCAGAAAGGAAGCCATCTTCAGGAAATACTTCGTTTCGACACTCTTGGTTAGCAGAAGCCAATGCATCATCTGAGAATGTAAATTCATTACGTTCACGAGGAACACTGTCAAAGGTTAATCTAGAAAATCTTACACCGCCTTTAAACGCAGTAATATATTCTAAATTATTAGGAATGTATTCGAAGTCAGTTCTAAATGCTGAGATTTCATTGTTACGGAACTGGTTGATGTCGATACGCGTTCTTGCTTCATCAGCAAATGAATCGTGATCGCTAACATCGAAGTTTCTGAAAGTTTGCAAAGGAATTAGTGAACCGCCAGTTAAAACTTCCGTGCGAGTTTGAACTTCACCGTTATTATCAGCTCCTAGAACATCTTCACCAAGAATATTAAGATCTTCAGACTGCAAACGAGTTTGGAAGATATTTTCTCGTCTAGTTGTTTTAGAGTTCGAAATATCAGCCGAAATAGTCAATGAGTCATTTACATTGTAAATGAACTCGATACCACCGCCGTTATATTTTTCCAAACGTTCTTGGAATTGGCTGTTGGTTTCGATATTTTGCAACGTACTAAACGCTACTGCACTAGTACCTGAAATCACCAGTCCACCAGGAATTGCTTCTGGGTTAGTACCGAAAGGGCCATCAACGTGGTTTACTTCAGCAAGCACTAAGTCGTTTCTTACTTCTGAAAATTCACGGTCAGAATATTCATAGTCTAGATTGATTTCTAGACTATCAGTAGGGCGCCATTGGATAGCACTGAATACAGATTGTCTATCATCTTGAGTAAGATTCTGTCTGTAAGAGTTTTGGCTACGAGTAAAAAATACAGGGGCATTAGGATCTGCGTTACCAATATTTGCATCACAATCGGTTCTAGCCGATGCAGCACCAGTATTTGCATCAATAGCACAGGTTTCAAATGAAGTACCTGTACGTGCTTCTTGCTCTGGGTTCGTTCTGCTGTCTCTTTGGATACCGATAGAGAATCCTATTTCACCTAGTGAATCAGTTTCATACTGATCAATATAACTAGCTGTGATACGACCACCAATACCACGACGGTCAATATTCAAATCTTCATTATCAGGGTTGTAGTTGGCTTTGTACTGGACAAGAACTTGGCGTTTACCATAGTCGATTGGCTTAACGGTTTCTAATTGAATTTGACCTGCTACACCACCTTCAATGTATTCAGCAGCTTGTGTTTTAGCAATGGCTACTTTGTTGAACAATTCTGAAGGGAACTGAGAAAAGTTAACAGAACGGTCTCCACCACCATTTGATGCCTCACGTCCGTTAAATACGGTACTACCAAGGAATGGACCTAAACCACGAATTGAAATCTCCGTCGCTCCACCTTGGTCTCGGTGAGAAGATGCACCAGTTAGTGTTTCTAATGCTTCACCGATAGAAAGTGCTGGTAAATCGCCGATATCGGCTGCAGAAAGACCATCAACAATCTCTGAAGACTCTCTTTTAATTGCAATAGCATCTTGGATTGTTTGGCGAACCCCTCTGACTTCGATGACTTCCGTCGACGCTTCAGATTCAGGAGCTGGAGTTTCTTGAGCTAATGCTGGTGTTGCGCAAACCACGGTGGTACCGCAAAGTGCACCAACCATCAGTGGGTGTAAGCGAGAATTTCTTATCGCTTGAAGAAATTTGTTTGGAGTTGGATTAAATCTCATCATGGTTTCCGTTTCGGGCAGTTGAAAATAGAATACCAGTGTATGAAACCAATTAAGTTAATGAGTGTCAATGTTTTATTAACCAATTATTAAAAATAGTAATGACCAATGTTGTAAAAGTGTTATACCAATATTACTATATCATTTACATTTTAATAACATGGGGTTGATTTAACCCTTGGAATTAGAACAATTTATTATTATATATTGAGGGATCGTTAATGTCTCGTAAGCGCTCATTTTGGAAAGTCGTAGATCAAATAGAAAGTTTGATTGAGAGAGAAAGCTTTGTTGCGGGTAGCCGTTTGCCTGCTGAGCGGGATCTCGCTGAACGTTTCAACGTGAGTAGGCCTACTGTCAGAGAAGCTATTATAGCACTTGAAGTTAAGGGGCGAGTGGAGGTACGCAGTAACGCTGGTGTTTTTGTAAATGAAAAAACGGTACAATTTGACCAAAGTGTAGAAATCAGTGCATTTGAATTAACACAAGCAAGGGCACTTGTTGAAGGTGAGGCAGCAGCGTTGGCTGCTTTATCTATACAACAAAGTGAACTTGTTAAGTTAAAAAACACACTTGATATCATGGAAAATGGAGATAACAGCGATCAAGCTGATCGTACATTTCATTTAACAATCGCGAAAGCAACATCCAATGTCGCAATTGTTAAAACTATTGAATACCTATGGGAAATAAGGGAAGCGCAACCGTCGATAAAGTCTGCGTATAAAACTGTATGTGACGGAGGTCATATGCAGAGAATGCGGGAACATACGGCAATTTATAATGCCTTAGTGAATGCCGACTCGACTCAAGCAAGGCGAGCCATGCACAATCACTTTAATCGTTTGATTAACGCACTTTTTGATTTTAGCGAACAAAAAGCGCTGGAAGATGTGAAAAGACAATCTGAAGAAAATCGTGGAAAATTTTCTTTAAGTCACTTGCACAAAATTCCTCAAATGAAGATTTAGATTCACTTATTTTAGCCAAAGGAGCTAATCAACATGCGATCTGTAGTAGTTTTTTTATTCGCACTTACTTTTTTTTCTATATATGTAAATGCAAACCCACACGACGGCCTTGAAGACGGTGTATTGTTGGGTGATTTGACAAAGCTAGATCCCACATTACCACCGGGGAAAAATTTTGATTTATTGGATTGGACACTGTCTATTCCCGTGGATCAGAAAAAGAAAGGTATTGCCGTTCAAGTAGGAGAAAATCACCTTGATAATGGTTTTCAAGTCGAACCTCTATTTTTTACGGGTGACGATGGTGGCATGATCTTCGTAGCGCCAAATAAAGGTGCAAAAACCTCTAAGAATACTAAGTACACTCGAACTGAATTAAGGGAATCTTTACGTCGAGGAAACTTGTCTGTTAAAACAAAAGGTCCAAATAAAAACAATTGGGTGTTTGGTCAAGCACACTCTTCTGTAAAGAGAAAAGCCGGTGGTGTTGATGGTATGCTAGAGGCCACTGTGGCTGTTAATCGCGTATCGACAACGGGAGAAAGAGGAAGAGTAGGTCGTGTGATTATTGGGCAGATCCATGCAGATAAAGATGAACCACTGCGTATTTACTATCACAAGTTGCCAGAGAATGATAAGGGATCGTTTTATATTGCTCATGAAGTGAGTAAGGGCGACGATGAATACTACAACTTTGTAGGCTCTAGATCTAAATCAATTGACTCCCCTGAAGACGGTATTCGTTTAGGAGAAAAATTTAGTTACAAGGTGTCTGTGGAGGTTGACCAGCTTTATGTGACTCTTATTCGAGAAGGTAAACCCAATATCACCAAACAAATAGATATGAGTGAAAGTGGTTACGGTAATTCAAAAGAGTATATGTATTTTAAAGCCGGTGTGTATAACCAAAATAACACGGGCGATGATAAAGACTATGTGCAGGCAACGTTTTATCATTTAGAGAATTCGTACAAAGGCTATAAGCACAAATAAGCATAATTTCCATTAAAAATTAGAATAGTTTGTTAAATAC
>CAYUZL010000417.1:0-12025 GCA_964449725.1 uncultured Alteromonas sp.
TCATATTAACACCGTCGCCACGAAACTCTGTTTGATCGTCAGCGGCAGCAAGTTCAACTTTAGCGACTTCACCCAAGCGCACTAAATACCCATCACTTCCTGTCGCTACAGCAATACGGGCAAAATCATCAGGGCTTAAAAAAGAACGAGCTACACGGACTTCAAAATCTCGATCGTTAGACTCAACTTGCCCAGCGGGAAGTTCTACATTTTCCGAACGAATAACCGCTTCTATATCGCTAACGGTAATACCTCTAGCCGCTAGCGCGTTGCGATCAAGAGACACCTTCATAGCATAATTTTTACCACCACCAATACGAACACGGGCGATACCTTCAGCAATAGAAAGTCTGTCCACTACAAAGCGCTCGGCGTAATCCGTTAACTCCATAATATTAAGATTCGTGCTTCGTAGGTTATACCAAACTATAACGTCATCATCTGATGTTGCTTTCGATACTTCGGGGGGATCGGCTTGCTCTGGCAAATTATTCAGGACACGGCTAACACGCTCTCGAACATCATTTGCTGCTGCATCAATATCCCGAGACAGTTTAAACTCGATTGTTACTGAAGAACGCCCGTTTCTACTGGATGAAGTGATGTTTTTAATCCCTTCAATACCACTAATTCTATCTTCAATAAGTTGTGTGACTCGGGTTTCAATAATACTCGCCGACGCGCCGGTGTAATTTGTATTAATTGAAACAATAGGAGGATCAATATCTGGATATTCCCGTAATGACAACAAACTAATCGCGACAAGACCAAAAATAATCAGTACTAAATTAATAACCGATGCAAAAACAGGGCGTTTTACGGAAACATCACTTAACCACATAATTTATTCTCCGTCAGCATTAAGCACGCGAACGGCAGATTGATCCCGTACTCGAAGAGTACCTTCAACCACCACTGATTGCCCTTCCGACAAACCACTTACTACTTGCACTACTCCAGGCTTTCGTGCGCCTATTTGAATTTCGGTTTTCACAACCTTTTGGTCGTTTAAAACATAGACGAACTGCTTATTTTCTTGAGGAACTAAGGCTTTTTCAGGAATTAGAAGTGCTTGTAACACTCTCTTTTCAAGTAGTACCTGAAGTAACATTCCAGGCCTTAATTTTCTGTCTGCGTTATCAATTACGGCTCTCACCAACACCGAACGAGTAACAGGATCGACACGAGAGCCAACTGACGTAATAGCACCTTCAAATGTCTCATTAGCATAGGCAACAGACGTCGCACTCACTTTTTGCCCTAGCTGTAGACTCGCAAGGTGAGTTTCCGAAACACTAAAATCAACTTTAATTAATGAAACATCATCTAGTGTAGTAATCACATCACCAGGTTGAACCAAAGACCCGAGACTCACTGAGCGAACACCAAGTTGTCCAGCAAAAGGGGCATTTACACGCAGTTCACTTAACTGAGAATGGGCAACATCTATCTGAGCTTGCAACCCTTTAACTCTTGCATCTTGCTCGTCAAGAAGTTGCTCTGAAGCCGCGCTTTCTTTTCTTAAATTTTTAATCCGTTCATACTGCCTAATAGCTTCAGAAAGACTCACGTCGAGTTCGTTCACTCGGGCCATTTCTTCCCTATCATCAAGCTGAACTAATAGCTGGTCTTTTAAAACTGAATCGCCATCATTGAAAGCGAGTTGCTTAACAATTTTTGTTTCTTGCGCCGTGATAGTAACGGATTCATTGGCAATCGCAGTGCCTAAGGCTTCAATAACAATAGGCAAGGGCTGATTCAACACTTTTGCAATTTTCACTGGCGTTGGCTTCGGTGTCGACTTTTCCTTTTCCTCTCCACTAGGCAAATTAATATAAACCAGAAAGCCTGCCAATATTAAAACGGCGACAATCAATGGAGAAAAAAGACGACCCTTAGTCATAAATAACCTTGTTTGTTGAAAAAACACTCATATAGCCGATACAATTACAAATTGCTCAGCTGTATTTCAGTTTAAATTTAATAGTAGGGTAGTTTACTGAATAAAAGCAGAATAAGTTTTAATTCGTCATTAAATTTAGTGAATTCGGCGTTTACAGACCACTAAAAATAGGCATTTAATGAAGTGAAGGCAGTTTCTTAAGCTGTGTTAAGAAACTGCTATGTCAACATTTAACTTTTCGCTATTTCTTCTGAGAAATGAGGTGTGATTTCGCTCTTGTACCAACGTTCCAGCATACGCTTTTCATAAACAAATGGTCTGTCTCTTTCCCTTCTCAATGAGCTTTGTAAAAAGCCAGTATCTTTAATTTTTTTATCTGCGGCTAAAACTTCGTTTCCTTCGCCATCAAGAATTTGATAACTAAACGCCATTCGTGGAAGAAACACTCTTTCTATCACCCGGATATCTCCAACCGTACTACCAAAACTTCTACCTAAAGAGGAATTAGCACCACCGAATGAGACATTACCAGCCAAATCCACATTAGTTACAACTAAGGCTAGAGTAAAACCTTCTGGTAAATCTGTGGCGAGTGTTTCTAGTTTCTCGTCGAGCTCACTAAAAACATGTTCTCTGAAACTTGACCGCGACTGATTCGATGGTCTGATATCGCGATATTTTTTAGGCGACTCCCAGGTTATATGCACACGCCCCGTATCTTCAACTACGCTATCATCCACTTTATCTTTTGCCAACGATGTGAAACTAAGTATTGTACTCAATACAATAAAAAAAGCTGATTTCATCTTTTCCACCTTCATTTCGTGTTTAAAGCTATCTGTTAATAATATGTTGACTAACGGTAGAATAAAGAGTTCATAATTTTTACTTAATTACGATCTAGAGATGAAGAATTTCGGAATCTACGATTAACCTACAAAATTTTTCTAAATTCTCGCCATACACATAAGGATTTATATCATTTTGCTGGCAATATCGCTGATGAAACACTGTCAAAGTTTCTTTATCTTTCATTATGTGTTCCACATATTCCGCCTGCTGGCCCGATAACTTTGGAATAGACGTCATGACATCATCTTTGAAAGAAGCAATCGCTTTTAATTCGGCATTTTCCGAAAGTTGATTGAACCATGCAGTAATTGAGTAATTTTCAGATATGAGTATGTCGTCGGCGAGTTCCGAACGAAAGAATGCAACTAATACTGCTGCAAAAACGATAAAATAGAAAAAATTTCTCATTTCAAGACTCAGAAAATTTAGAATTGTTTTACAAGCTACTTAATCGAACTTCAACAACATAATTTTACCCGATTATTTAAGCAAACTAGGTAATTTCGATAGAAATCAATGTCCGCTGGTGTACAAATGTCCAACTTATATGTCTACCGCTATAGACACTCTCTTTAAATAGTACATTATCGCACTTTATCAATTAAATATTATACTATTTGACTACATTCTAATAGTATTAGTCGCAATATCGGCAAGAAAGACAAACACATAATGCAATAGTCTTTCGATATCCCCACACTTATACCTACAATAATTAACACAGGTTTTGGATTTTTGGATACTGATTTTTCTTTTTCTGGGCTCACTCCCGACACCATTTTAGATGCGCTAGAAAGTATAGGCGTCTATGCATCATCAGGGTTGCTAGCTCTCAATAGTTATGAAAACCGTGTTTACCAGTTTGTAGCTGATGATACGAAGCGCTATGTAGTGAAGTTTTATCGACCAGCACGATGGACAAACGAAGCCATTCAAGAAGAGCATGACTTTTCTAAAGAGCTCACAGATGAAGATATCCCCATTGCGGCTCCACTAGCGATAAACGGTAAAACGTTACACAAATGGCAAGGATATCGATTTACCTTATTCGATTCTGTCGGCGGCAGGCAATTTGAATTAGATAACCTAGATCACCTAGAATGGATGGGGCGATTTATTGGCCGTATTCATAAAGTTGGCAGCGCTAAACAATTCCAGCATAGACAAACAGTAAACTGTGAAAATACGCTAGATTATGCACTCGCTATTTTGAAAAATAGTGAGCTTGTTCCCCCCACGCTAGAAAGGGCTTTTGGGGCAATATTGAATCCAGTGATTCAGCTTACGGAAGAACGTTTTTCCAATATTAGCACTCAAGCTATTCGGTTACATGGCGATTGTCATCCAGGCAATATTCTATGGCGTGATGGCCCTACGTTTGTTGATTTAGACGATGCTAAAAATGGCCCTGCGATACAAGATATTTGGATGATGTTAAGTGGTGACCGCAATCAAAAACTACTACAACTGGATGTATTATTAGAAGCTTACAGTGAATTCAATGATATGGATAAAAAAGAGTTTGCACTCATTGAACCTCTGCGAGCTATGCGTATGGTGCATCATATGGGGTGGTTGGCACAACGGTGGGAAGACCCTGCTTTTCCAAGGGCGTTTCCTTGGTTCGGACAAGACAAATATTGGGAAAATCAAATTTTAGCATTAAAAGAACAATTAGCGGCTCTTGATGAACCCGTACTTAGTCTATTTTAGATCACTCAATTTAGTCAGCGAAGGTTCAGCTGTTCAGCGGTAAATTACACATAGGTAAATCGCATATAGCATGCGATATTGCGCAATGCGCAAATCTAACAACTGTGTTAATCTACAACGAGTTAGACGTATAAATAAACAAACTTTGTTGGAATAAAAAATGAAAAAACTGGCTCTATTATTTGTATTATCGGTCGCAATTTCGTTTCAAGGGTTCGCTCAAGAACTTTGGAAAGAAGGCGAACATTACGTCGTATTAGATAAACCTGCGACGGAGAAACCCGTAATTCGCGAATATTTCTCTTTTTGGTGCCCTCATTGCTTTAACTTTGAACCTCTTGTTGCACAAATCAAAGAGAAGAAAGCGGATAACGTAAAATTAGACAAAGTACATGTGAATTTTATGGGCTTTACCTCTCCTCAAATTCAAGAACAAGCGACTCGTGCCATGATGGTCGCTCGCGCTTTAAAACGTGAAGAAGAATTAAGTAAGGCGGTTTTCGAACACATTCACGTTAAACGAGGCGTTATTGCTAATCTTGATGATCTAAAAACCATTTTTGTAGCAAATGGTGTAGACGCGGCAGAATTCGACAAGCTTGCCTCTAGCTTTGGCGTGAATAATTTAGTAAAAAGAAACAATAAGAACATTACCGATTACCGTCAATTTTTAACTGGTGTACCTAATTTTATTGTGAATGGTAAATACCAAGCTAAATTCACTCGAGATATGACGCCTGACGATATCGTCGACCTTATCGTGTGGCTAAGCACCCAACCTTAAATTAACAAGAGTCCATCCCCAGCCTCGCTGGGGATTTTTTTATGAATTCATTTTCTCAAGCAATTCTCGTTGTAAGCCCAATTATTATTTTGTTAGCCATTGGCAAGTTACTTATTCATATAGGCCTTATCGACAAACTTTTTATTCAATCTGCAAATAAGCTCGCGTATAGCTTCTTTTTACCTGCGTTATTGTTCTCTTCTGTTAGTCGCGCCGATATGTCAGCATTATTTGACGGAAGAACCATGCTGGCGGGGCTACTTGGCACTGCTATTGTGTTAATCATGACTTTACTGTTATCAAAATGGATAGGGTTTCCCAAATTACAAAGAGGCGTGATTGTTCAAGGCAGCTTTCGTGCAAATATCGGTATTATCGGGCTTGCGCTATGTGCCAATTTATTGGGTGATGATGGTTTAGCTTTAGCCAGTGTATTACTGGGCATTATGGTCCCCATATTCAATATTTTATCGGTATGGGTATTGGTCTTGTATTCAGGGGCATCGAAACGGGCTTCTGATGTTGTATTACAAGTCATCAAAAGCCCGTTAGTCATCGCTATTGCTTTGGCAATTCCCTTTTCAATTTGGTCTATTCCATTACCCGAAGTGTTAACAAAGACAACTGCCCTACTAGGCCAGGTTACTTTGCCTTTGGCACTAATATGCATTGGCGCATCTTTAGTGATTAACGAGTTTTCAACGCGCTGGAAGCCAATTTTACTTATAGTCATAGGCAAGATGTTACTTTTCCCAATAGCAACTACTGCAATAGCTTGGTTTCTGGGTGTAGAAGGTGATGCGTTGGCGGTAGTTGTTATTATGTCTATGGCGCCCACTGCCACAGCGAGTTTTTCAGCCGCACAACAGCTCGGCGGAGATACGGCATTAGCGGCAGATGCTGTGGCTATAACAACGGTACTGTCATTGCCCATTTACATGTTGGTGATTTACTACTTATAACCTTAACTAGGCGCTGGAAATAACTTAATCCAAGTTCCGGTTACTTATCCAGCGTCGAGCCACCCAAACAATTTGGTGACTGAGTCACTTGTCCAGAACGTTTTTGCCATTCCGTTGGTGTAAACGTGTGTAGCGCCAATGCATGCACTGGTCCTTCCAATGCTTCTGCCAATAGTGTGTTGATAATTCTGTGGCGCTGTATCAAACGTTTACCATCAAACGTGTCAGACACAATGGTAACCTTAAAGTGACTTTGTGCGCCTTCAGCAACATTGTGCTGATGACTTTCATCCTCTATTTGCAACAACGTTGGAGAAAGTTCAGAATTGAGTGTATCGGTAATAAAGTCTTTAACGTTCATAATGTGGCGTAATATATCTATAAGTTAAGTTAATTCGAGGCGCTGTAACGCGTTTGGTTTTGTTTATACCGTGCACATAGTGCTTTTGCGTATCACCCGCCATAATTAATAGACTACCATGTTCCAAACCAAGTCTACATTTTTCACCTGTTGATTTATGTTTAAAATCGAAATTCCGTTTTTCCCCAAATGTAATCGAAGCAATAGTGGGCTTGTCCCCCAACTCGGGTTCGTCATCAGAATGAAAGCTCATGCTGTCCTGTCCATCCCGATACCAATTGCACAAGACGCAATTAAATTGAGCGCTAAGTTCTTTTTCTAGCTTTTTACGGATGCTGGATAACACAGGGTGAAACGGCAATGGGGTTAAAGCAAGGCCAGAATAAGCGTAGTGGCAATGGGGGTCTCCATACCAAGCTTGTAAACGAGGAATTTGCATGCGCTTACCGAACAGTTTAATGCTATCCTGTCGCCAGCAAAGCTCAGACTTCAACGTAGAATAATAAGCGTCTGCGGTGTTACGTGAAAACCAACCTGGATAGTAACGAACATCGGCATCCGCCATTGGAATTGTTCTGCTCAACATAAACTAGATACGCAATACTGATAAATTAGATTTATGAATACTACATTTTCGGCCGCAAACCGAACACTAGAATTAATGCGCTACCCATCAAAGGCTCAGCATCCTAGCTTACAAGCGTGGGGCTCTGAAGATGAACTGGTACTCAATTACCTAGCTGAACAAAACAAGCTTGAGTCTCAAGTTCTAGGCCGCGTACTCATTTTAAATGACGAATTTGGCGCATTGGGCTGTGCGTTATCTGACGTTATAGATGACAACTCCGTATGGCAATCTGATTCTCATATCGGGCATTTAGCGCTGCAAGATAACCTTAAACGAAATGAATTGAACGCGACTTTTTCTATTGTGAATAGTATTACGCCTCTAGAAGGCAACTTCGATACTGTACTTTTAAAGTTGCCCAAAAGTAATCACTACTTACAGCACATACTGACTCAGTTGACACACCATGTGACTGACAAGTCTCAAGTCATTGCTTTTGGAAAAACCAAAACTGTCACCTCGTCTATTCTCACTCAATTCGACACCGTGCTGGGTACAACAACCACATCACTAGCCGTTAAAAAATCCCGATTGATTTTTTGCACGCCAACGCTATCTAAACAAAACGCAGCATCATTTAACCTTGCTGATAGACGTTGGTCCATCGACAAAAACTATACCGGTAACCCTTTAACTTTGTGTAATTTAGCAAACGTATTCGCTGCCAAAAGTTTAGATATTGGTGCTCGTTTTATGTTGGATAATTTACCGCCGTTTAACGACGAAAACATTCTTGATTTAGGCTGTGGAAATGGCGTGTTAGGACTAGTAACTTTAGCGCAATCTCACAACTCTCAGGTTACTTTCGCTGACGAATCTTATATGGCCGTTGAATCGGCAAAACGAGCAGTAATAGAGAATGTACCCGACAAACTAGAGCAAACACATTATCTTGTGGATAATTGCTTGGAATCTGCGACCAAATCCATTTACACCCACAATTTTGATCGAATACTATGTAATCCGCCCTTTCATCAGCAAAATACATTGACTGATCACATAGCATGGCAAATGTTTAACGATGCTAAAGCGTGCTTAAAAAAAGGCGGGAAATTTTGGGTTGTAGGCAATCGACACCTTGATTATCACGAGAAACTAAAACGGGTATTTGGTGGTACAAAAATAGTCGCGAGTAACGCTAAGTTTGTCATTTTAGAAGTAGTAAAAAGATAGGAATACCAATGAAAAACATTATCAAAAAAGCTCTAATGTGTTTGTTAGCGCTTACTATTTCAGCATCTTGTTATGCTGCAAAAAAAGAAGATGGCTCTGAAATTCAACCCGACGTTTTGTTTCCACGTATTGAAATGCACACGAACATGGGCGTTATCACAGTAGAACTTGACAGATATAAAGCGCCAATTACAGTAAACAATTTTTTGCGTTACATCGATAAGCGTCTTTTCGACAATACGGTGTTTCATCGCATCGTCGCTAATTTTGTTGTTCAAGGCGGAGGCTATGGATTGGAATACAAATCGAAACCCGATTTTGGAGAGATTTTTAACGAATCTGGTAATGGCTTAAAAAATGATGCCTACACTATCGCTATGGCTAGACAAGCTGATCCTCATTCTGCTAATCGCCAGTTTTATTTTAACCTAGCAGACAACGACAGCCTTAATCCAGGCAGAAACTGGGGCTACACGGTTTTCGGAACAGTTACATCAGGCTCAGAAGTACTTGACGCTATGGGAGCAGTAGAAACACACTACTTGCCATTGTTACGTTTGCCCAATGCCCCAGTTGAACCTTTAGTGCTTGAAAAAGTCGTGTTATTACCACCGTTATAAACGTTCAAATGAAGAATATAATTACACTTCATTTTGTGTTCGTATTAAATTCGTTATTTCCTGTATTTGCCAACGAAGCAAATAGTTCCAATGGCAAATACATTGATTTCGAAAACCAATCGCTAACGCAATTTGACTATATTCTTCATCCTCAAGGCGTTTCTGTCGTGGAACACAACCGTTCCTGTGACGGAGGGAAATACGCCGCTAAATTAACACTGAAAGGAACGGATGATTTTCTTTGGAACGGCAATTCAAATCTCAATAGAACTGAATTAAAAATTCATCCAAAAGCAGCAAAAAATAGCATCACTAAAGTCAGTTTTGATTTCATGTTTCCATCGTTATTTTCTAAAGCGGTACATGAATTTGCCTATTGGGAATCAGACCAAACCTATCAACAAATTATGCGTTTTGAGATTGCAGGCAACCATATTCTTTTCAAACCCATTGGATTTGAACCAATCTGGCAGTCAAGGTCTCTAATACCACGAGTCTGGCATCATTTAGAAATGATTATTAAATGGTCTGAGCAAGCTAATATGGGATCAGTTGATATAGCGTTTGATGGAACCCCCGTTGTTAGCGACTATTCAATGAGAACACTTTTAGTCGACGAACACGCCTTTATTCAATTGGGGATTTTGAGACGACAATCAGTTATCGAAGAAACACTTTTTTTAGACAATATACGTGTAGAAACTGAATAGCCTGAACTCGAAATAAGTAACAAAGAGAACGCGACACCTAACTGAAATATTTATTGTTAGGTGCTGGTCTTTATATCAGTTAATTTAAACGAATTACTAGCAAGTCCAAATATTCAGGGTGATCACTAGCATGAAAAACATTTTCTATGGCGTTGCCGCTACGGTTTTTGCATTGACTGCATTCCAAACCGTAGGGCAAACCGAAAACACTGTTTATTATGGCGATGACACCATAAAAATGAGCGCTGAAGCGCAAGCTTGGTTAAAAAACAGGAATAAAGCTCAAACTGCCACTCCGATTGTTGCTCAAGCAACCACCTTAGAAACGGTAGATATTATTGTATTCTATCGAAATCAATATGGCTTTTACTTGGGCGTTGATGAAGTTATAGAACGTATTGAAGATATGGTTACCTTCACTAACCAAGCTTTTTTAGAGTCAGATATCAGTGTTGAACTCAATTTGATCGGCGTACACCCTGCCACTTCAATCCCTGATACTCAGAACAGAGGCGACAGCGAATTTATTCCTGACACCAATATTCAAACTGCTTTTCAAGACGTTACCTTTAATGCTTTATTTAGAGGAGACACTACCGCCGAAAGCGAAATTATTACCAATTCAGGAGCGGACTTATACGCACTTATCGATGTAGGCTTTGATACTGAATCACCTAGCTTTGCCGGAATCGCCTTTTTACAAGGTCCATTATCGGTATCATTTGATTTAGGTCAAGACGTTAGACGCATCACTTTTGCTCATGAAATTGGTCATAACTTCGGTGGCGGTCATGAACGGGCTGACGACCCAACGTCAACTCGAGACAACCATGCCACAGAATGCAGTGGCCAGCGTACACTTTTGTATTCCACAGTAAGCTTAGCGAACACTGAAACCTACTCGAACCCTGAAATTCAACGAGGTAATGAATTTTGCGGAGAATTAGGCGTTGCCGATAACACCAGAAATATTAATGCATTTTCATCGAACGTGGACAATTTCGGAATCGCACCAGAAAGTGCGTCCAGTGTCAGCCTTACAGAGACACAATACACTGTTAACGAAAACGACGGTGAACTTGTTATTACTCTTTCCCGTTCGGGAAATTTGGCCTCAAGTACGAGTGTACAAGTATTACTCACCGGCATTACCGCACAAGCCGATATCGATTTTTTTGATAACTATCAAACCCTGACCTTTGCACCCAATGAAAGCTTAGCGTCGATAATTTTTCCTATTGTCAGAGATGCTATTCCAGAAAGCACAGAAACCGCGCGAGTAGATTTGCGTTTTCCCGTTGCAGGGAATGTAATCCAAAGCAGTGCAAACGTAACCATTCTAAACGGCATTGATGGTCAAGCGGGTAACGTAAGTCTGCGAGTAGACAATGCGATAACCAGCGAAGCCCAAGGTGTGCCCGTGGTGTTAGAGCGCGCTTCTGGTTCAGACGGTGAACTCTTGTATAAGTTGGAGTTTGTCCCAAACGACCTTGATTCGAACGGCGACTTTATTCGTCCCATGTTACCTGAAGAAATGAACCGCACACTCCAGTTCGTGCTATTTGCGGACGGAGAAACTGAAAAAACATTTTTCATCACTCCATTAGATGACGAATTAGAAGAAACTACAGAAATGATGCAAGCGTTGTTGTACGAAGGTTTTAATCCAGTCGATGCGGAAGGTGTGTTAGTCGTCGATAATGACTCGTTAAATACATCAGGGCAATTGAGTTTTGTTCCACTTGATGAAACAGAGTTTAAAAACAATCGAAACTTCGTCAACGTCACCTTAATTCGCGACACAAATCTAGATACCGAAGCAATTGCCGTGGTAAACGTTGATGGGGATGGCGTTGCAGTGCAAGATGAAAATTTCATCATCGCTTTTGATATCGAACAGTCCATCGCTATTGTAGAAATTCCGTTAACTGAAACAGTTATTGAGCAAGATACAGACATAACCCTAACCTTATCATCAGAAGGGCTAGATATAGAGGCTCCTACACTCTCGTTCACCTTACTTACTGATGTACCGGGCGAACCATTTTTAACGACAGAGAGTCCAACTATTTCAGATGATGTAGGTAATTTCTTTATCAGTGTTGAAAGAAACCCCGACGGTGACAATGAGCTTGAAGTTAACCTTTTTGTCAATGAAGTCGTTGTAAATAACCAAGTTCTTATTCCCGCTCAAGGGCTAGTGTTTTCATTTGATGATGGCGACCGCGTAACACGCAACGTATCTTTTGTTATCAACGACATCAATTTGCCTAGCGATGTGCGTGTGCCGATTCAAATCAACTCAAGCCCAGTAGACCC
>CAYUZL010000418.1:0-3600 GCA_964449725.1 uncultured Alteromonas sp.
TTATTATTTATCACTTCCATAACCCTTTAAACCAATCCCAAATACCTAAGGAGAAACCCTTAAACAAATTAATGCCTAATGCTGATTTTATAAGATACAAGACCAACAGTCCAAACAAACTGGAAGCAAGAACAAAGCCAGCTATAAAAACGGCAAAGGCAAATGCTGATACTCTCTTTTCTTGTCTTGATAATTCACGGCGGTTACGACCAAGAAGTAAAACTAAATAAAGCCTTGATTTTACAAATGGGACGGGAAAAGTGGTTCTTACATCGATGCTGTGTTTTTTCCAACTTCCTGTTCCTAATGCGGAATGAAGGTGAGATAACTGCTCTTCACTAAACGTATCGATAACGTCTTTGGGCATTCTACTTAATACATTTTTTAGTTCAACAGATGCAGAGTTTGAAGTTGTTGATGCTTCATCAGCTGGCATATTCACATCTTTGCCCTTTCCTATTGCTACGCGTTTTTTCACTGTTATATAAGTGTACGCTTCCTATTAAGGTTGATAATAACAGAGCGCACGCGTTGCTGCTATTTTCTGGTGCATAGTTTACAATGTTTATCAGTCGTTTTATTAAAACAAAGCATTAAAAGGTAGAGCTGTGCGCAAAGGAATTATTTTAGCAGGGGGCTCTGGTACTCGCCTCCATCCACTGACTAAAGTCGTTAGCAAACAGCTTATGCCTGTTTACGACAAACCCATGATTTATTATCCGTTGGCCACACTGATGATGGCCGGGATAAAAGATATTCTTATTATTACAACCCCAGAAGAACAATCTCGATTTATTGAATTGTTAGGTGACGGCAGTCAATGGGGCATATGTTTGCAATATGCAGTACAGCCTTCTCCAGATGGTTTGGCACAAGCCTTTTTGATAGGTGAAAGTTTTATTGGCAATGATAACTGTACGCTGATTTTGGGTGATAACATTTATTACGGTCACGACCTTATGTTGTCACTTAAGAATGCTGGTGAATTAACTTCTGGCGCCACGGTATTTGGTTATCACGTGAATGACCCTGAACGTTATGGTGTGGTAGATTTTGATGATAATTGGAACGCGTTATCTATTGAAGAAAAACCCACAGTAGCAAAGTCAAACTATGCGGTTACTGGGTTGTATTTTTATGATAATCGAGTTGTGGATTTCGCAAAACAAGTGAAACCTTCTCACCGCGGAGAGCTTGAAATTACCGACTTAAACAATCTTTATTTACAAGATGGTAGTTTGAAGGTTGAATTAATGGGTCGAGGGTCGGCATGGTTAGATACAGGAACCTTAGACAGCTTGTTAGATGCATCAGTATTCGTATCGGCAATTGAAAAGAGACAAGGCTTGAAAATTTGTTGCCCTGAAGAAGTGGCATTTCGTATGGGATACATTACCACTAGTGATTTAGAAGCCTTAGCAAAGCCATTAGTAAAAAGTGGATATGGTAAATATTTGCTGAAAATAGTTACAGATAAAGTGAAGTAGGGTTAATACAGAATGAAATTGATTACAACAGCGATCCCTGATGTGAAAATTATTGAGCCTCGTGTGTTTGGTGATGAACGAGGTTTCTTCTTGGAAACGTTTCGCAATGATTGGTTTCGGGAAAACTGCGCTGATGTTGAGTTCGTGCAAGATAATCATTCTAAATCTTCACAAGGCATATTAAGAGGGTTGCACTACCAATTAGAGCAGACTCAAGGGAAATTAGTACGTGTTACACGTGGTAGCGTATACGATGTGGCTGTAGATATGCGGGAAAGTTCGTCTACTTTTGGTCAGTGGGTTGGTGTTGAATTATCTGAATCAAACAAACGTCAATTATGGGTTCCCGCGGGCTTCGCTCATGGTTTTTATGTGACGTCAGAAAGCGCCGAATTTGTATATAAGTGTACAGATTATTATCACCCTGAATCTGAAGTGTCTTTAAAATATAATGATCCTTCGCTGAATATCACATGGCCATTAGTCGATGGAAAGGCACCTTCGTTATCGGGCAAAGACGAAGACGGTTTAGCATTTCCCGATGCGCCTAAATTTTAAGGGCGAATGAAAGAATGAATAAGACATTACTTGTTATAGGTAAAAGTGGTCAATTAGCTGTAGAACTTAGCAAAGTAGGTTCGGCTAACGTTGTTTGTGTCGGTAGAAATGACATTGATGTTATGTCTGATGAGAGTATTCGTTCAGTCATTGAAAAATACAACCCGGGCGCATTGATAAACGCTTCAGCCTATACTGCTGTGGATAAGGCTGAAAGTGATAAAGAAGGCGCTTTTGCTTTAAATAGTGAAGCTGTATCTAAGTTGGCAAACGCATGTAAGCTAGCCAATATTTCTATGGTACATGTCTCTACAGATTATGTTTTTAAAGGGGATAAAGGCAGTCCTTATAAGGTTGATGACATACGAGAGCCTCAAGGGGTTTATGGTGCATCCAAAGCCGCAGGGGAAGAAGCAATACTGCGAATATTGCCAGAGTCGAGTTGTATTATACGTACCTCATGGGTGTATTCCGCTGCAGGGAACAATTTCGTAAAAACAATGCTAACGTTAATGGCATCGAAACCTGCGCTGACGGTTATTGACGATCAAGTAGGTAGTCCCACTTGGGCAAAAGGGCTTGCCCAAGCTTGTGTTGAAGCCGCTATAAAATCATTGTCTGGGGTTTATCATTGGTCTGATGAAGGGGTGACTAGTTGGTATGATTTTGCAATAGCGATTCAAGAACTAGGTATTACAAAAGGGTTATTGTCTCAAGCTATTCCTATCAAACCTATACCCACAAAAGATTACCCCACACCTGCGACTCGCCCTTTATACAGTGTATTGGATAAAACCATCACTCGACATATGTTTGTAGATTCGCCCGCACATCATTGGAAAGCGCAACTTAGCTCTATGTTAGATGAGCTTTCGGTAAACTAATTAATTGGAACTAAAGTGAATGGAAAAGAATAATAAAACACTGTTGGTGACAGGTGGTGCAGGCTTTATCGGCTCAGCGGTTGTTCGCCACTTAATTAATGATACAGACTATACAGTAGTGAACCTTGATAAGCTTACTTATGCTGGAAATTTAGAATCTTTGGCAGAAGTAAGCAGCAACTCTCGATATCATTTTGAACAAGTCGATATATGTGATGGTAAGGAAGTTGCTCGAGTTTTAGCGCAGTATCAGCCTGATATTATCATGCATCTTGCTGCGGAATCTCATGTAGACCGTTCCATTGATGGTCCTGGTGAATTTATGCAGACTAATATCATAGGAACCTATCAATTACTTGAGCTGGCTAGAGGGTATTTCGATAGTCTAAATGACGAGAAAAAAGGGGCTTTTCGTTTTCATCATATATCCACTGATGAAGTTTATGGCGATTTACCACATCCGGATGAAGTGGAAGGCGATAATAGCGATTTACCTTTGTTCACGGAAACTACCGCTTATGCCCCAAGTTCTCCTTATTCTGCGTCTAAAGCGGCATCTGACCATTTAGTTCGGGCGTGGTTGCGAACGTTTAAATTACCAACACTGATTACCAACTGTTCCAACAACTACGGCCCTTATCATTTCCCAGAAAAGTTGGTGCCTTTAGTTA
>CAYUZL010000419.1:0-3368 GCA_964449725.1 uncultured Alteromonas sp.
GGTTATTGGGGAGTCAGACGCGCCATATAACCTAGTAAAGGCCGCTGATGAAAACGGTCCTTATCGCTGTATTGCCAGTCGAGATTTTGCTTACCAAACAGTGGAGCAAAAAAGCTGGACGTGGAACTGTGCGGATATGCAGTTAGGGCCTTTTCCTATGCCCTGTATCCCTGTTCAAAACGCGAGTACTGCACTAGCCGTGCTCAATACCTTGGGCTACGCATTAGACAAAGAGCTTATCTCAAATACTTGTATGCAAGCAAAGTTGCCCGGTAGACGACACCTTGTTCAATCGTCTCCATTTGTTATGTTAGACGTTGCGCATAACCCCCAAGCGGCAACGACCTTATTGGAATTAGTTCGAGAACAAAGCCAATTAGGCAAAGTGTATTTTGTTGTGGGTATGCTTAAAGATAAAGATATTGCGGCGACATTGGCTTGTTTTGACAATATTGAGGTAGACTGGCTTCTTGCTGATACAAAAGGCGCAAGAGGGTGTAATGCTGATACTTTGAAGGATGCATTGCCTGGTTCAACTAACAGACAAAATAGCGTCTATACTTATTCTAGCGTAAAAGATGCGTATCAAGATGCCATAGTGAAAGCCCAAAAAAACGACAGTGTTTTCGTTTTTGGGTCTTTTTTAACCGTAGCAGACGTATTAGCCTATTTAGAAATTAACCCTTAAGGTTTTGGAGACGAGATTGACCAGTGCTTTAAAAAATAGATTAGTTGGAACGGTAATTGTAGTTGCGCTAGTTGTTATTTTTCTTCCAAATTTCCTTGATGGAAAAAAGGAAAAGAATGCGCTTAATTTTGAGCCTGTTCCTAGTATCCCTGACAAAAAGCCAATTATTAATCCCGAGCCTTTTCCAAGTGAAAGAGTTAAGGAAAATGTGCAGCGACCAATTGAAATTGTCAGTGAAAATGCAAAAGACGATGAAATTGATATTGCCGTTGCGCAAAGTCAGCAAATAGACAGTGAAGAAACCGACAAGCAGGTGGCTACAAGTAATAAAACCTTAGCACAGCAAACGGTTATTGAGGCCCCTCAGCGAGACCAACAAAGCGCTGGCTGGGTTGTTCAACTCGGGAGCTTCAGACATCAAAAAAATGTACGTTTGTTGTTAGATAAATTAGAAGCGTCTGGTTACATTGCCTTTAGTCGGCCTATTCAGACTCAATCAGGTTTATTAACAAAAGTATTTGTTGGACCAGACCTTCAAAAAAGTAAATTAGAAGGCGCGTTACCCCATTTAAAAGAGATAACAGGACTGAATGGTAAGGTGACTCCCTTTACCGTGCAGCCGTGATCATATAGAATGCGCGCCTGTTTGTACTTCCTCATTCTAACAGGCTCTCGTTGTGTTGAACTGGATTGATTTTGCGTTACTAGGCGTTATCGGCCTATCTGTAATAATTAGCATCATGCGCGGGTTTGTTAAAGAAGCGATTTCTTTGGTCGTTTGGTTTGCCGCGCTATTTATTTCCAGTCAATTTTATCCTGATGTAGCCCTTTATTTTACGGGTATAAAAGACCAGTTGCTCAGAAATGGCGCTGCCATTGCGTTGCTTTTTATTGCGACGTTAATCATAGGTGGTCTACTTAATCATGCTATCGGACAATTAGTTAAAATCAGTGGTATTTCCGGCACAGATAGAATGCTCGGCGCTATTTTTGGCGCGTTGCGCGGTGTGCTTATTGTCAGTGCAATATTGTTTTTTGGTGACACGTTTACATCTGCCTCTAACTCTCAGTGGTGGCAAGACTCTCTTTTAATCCCCGAATTTGCGGTGATTATTGAATGGTTCTTTGAGTATGTGAAAGGCAGCTCAAGTTTTATTAAACCGGCTTAAATAGGTATTTCAGATGTGTGGTATTGTAGGTATCGTTGGTAAATCAACCGTTGCGCAGTCTTTGTATGATGGCTTAACGGTATTGCAGCACCGTGGTCAAGATGCCGCGGGAATAATGACCGTAGACGAAGGTTCATTGAACCTTCGCAAAGCCAATGGTTTAGTTCGAGATGTTTTTCATACGCGCCATATGAAGCGCCTTAGTGGCAATATGGGTATTGGTCATTGTCGTTACCCTACAGCTGGGTCATCGTCTTCCGCTGAAGCTCAACCCTTTTATGTGAATTCTCCCTACGGTATCGCCTTTGCTCATAACGGCAATTTAACCAATGCCGCCGAAGTAAAAGACGAGCTGTTTAAAAAAGCCCGTCGTCATATTAATACCACATCTGATTCGGAAGTTTTATTGAATGTTTTTGCTCATGAGTTGTATCAAAAAGAAGAGCTCACTTTAACACCGGAAGACATGTTTGATGTGGTGTCAAAAGTACACAAACAAATTCGCGGTGCTTATGCCGTAGTCGCGACCATTATTGGTCAAGGCCTAGTTGCCTTTCGCGATCCTAATGGTATTCGTCCCTTGGCCTTGGGCAAACGAGTGACTCCTTTTGGTGACGAATATATGGTGGCTTCTGAAAGCGTTGCCCTTGATGCCGTAGGTTTTCAGTTTATCCGTGATGTTGCGCCGGGCGAAGCGGTATTTATTACTGAACAAGGTGAATTACATACACAGCAGTGTTTTGAGTCTCCGTCTCACTCTCCTTGTATTTTTGAATTTGTCTATTTTGCACGACCTGATTCGTTTATCGATGGTGTCTCTGTTTATGCATCACGAGTGAACATGGGGCGTAAACTTGGCGAAAAAATTAAGAAAGAATGGTCAGATTTAGACATTGATGTTGTTATTCCAATCCCCGAAACGTCTATGGACGTTGCATTGCAAATCGCCAATACATTAGAGTTACCTTACCGCCAAGGTTTCGTTAAAAATCGCTACATTGGCCGTACCTTTATTATGCCGGGTCAGACCATGCGTAAAAAGTCAGTACGCAGAAAGCTCAATGCAATACCGTCGGAGTTTAAAGGTAAGAGCGTTCTTTTAGTGGACGACTCTATTGTGCGAGGCACGACGTCTGAGCAAATCATAGAAATGGCCAGAGAATCCGGTGCAAAGAAAGTGTATTTTGCGTCAGCGGCGCCTGAAATCCGTTTCCCCAATGTTTACGGTATCGACATGCCGTCTGCCAATGAGCTTATTGCTTATGGCAGAGAAATAGACCAAATATCTGATTTAATTCAAGCCGATGGCCTTATTTTCCAAGATTTAGGCGATTTGATTGAATCGGTGAAAGAAGAAAATTCAGGTATCCCTCGTTTTGAAACATCGGTATTTGATGGTGATTACATTACTGCTGATATCGATCAGGCCTATTTGGAAAACATTGATATTGCGCGTTGTGAGCAGGCTCGTAAAGCCCCTGTGATGCAAACAGAACTGACGAATTTAGATG
>CAYUZL010000420.1:0-3557 GCA_964449725.1 uncultured Alteromonas sp.
GAGCGAAGCGCATTGTTAAAACTCAAAGTGTCTCTGTGAACTTCACGCTGATTAATTACACATAGTTTATTGTTGTGAACAAATTCTATTGGGTCTTCAATTGTCAGAATATGTTCTCTTTTATGCGTATTAATATGGTCGACCATGGCCGCCAAGGTGGTACTTTTACCAGAACCTGTGGCACCGGTGACTAACACTATTCCTGTAGGCTGATTAATAATTTGTTTGAAAATTTCAGGTGCACCCAGCTCATCTAAAGTAAGTACTTTACTAGGAATAGTTCTTAATACTGCAGCAGCACCGCGATTTTGTACAAAGGCATTCACCCGAAAACGAGCGAGGTCTTTTACTTCAAAAGAAAAATCTGTTTCTAAATTCTCTTCGTATTCCTTGCGTTGTGAGTCATTCATTATTTCATAAATTAACGCGTGCACGTCTTTATGGTCGAGTGCAGGAACGTTTAGTCGTCTCATTTCTCCGTCGACACGAATTACAGGAGGTAACCCCGCTGATAAATGCAAATCCGATGCATTGTTTTTAACACTGAAAGCTAAAAGTTCGGTAATATCCACAGACTGTCTTCTCCAAAATAACAGGGCTAGTATGCAAACCATAGCAGAACGATTGGATTACGTTCAAAAAACAATACAAGATGCTACGAGCAATGCACAACGTAATACTGATTCTGTGCAATTATTAGCAGTAAGTAAAACAAAATCGGTATCGGATATTACTCAAGCGTATAAACATGGCCAAAGAATGTTTGGTGAGAACTATATTCAAGAGGGCGTTAGCAAAGTCAAAGAGATGAGTGCTATGACTGATATTGAATGGCATATGATAGGCCCAATTCAATCCAATAAAACCAAAGATGTAGCCACCTATTTTGATTGGGTACAAAGTATCGATCGAGTCAAGATTGCCAAGCGCCTGAATGATCAGCGCCCAGAAGGTTTACCTAAATTAAACGTATGCGTGCAAATAAACATCGACGATGAATCCACTAAATCAGGTGTAAACATCAATGAAGTTGAAGCCTTGGTAAACGAAATACACGCAATGCCTCGGTTATCTCTAAGAGGGTTTATGGCTATACCCAAAGCCGATGCAGAATCTCAGTCTCAAATCGCTTCTTTGGAAAAAATGCAGGCTTTATTTGCTGATTACAGTAAATTGTACGCCGAATTTGATACCCTTTCACTGGGAATGAGTAGTGACATGAATTTGGCAATACAACATGGTTCAACCATGGTCCGTTTGGGCACTGCTATTTTTGGTGCTCGTTCCTACCCTAATAATTAAAAGCGGAGTATAGATGCAAACAAAATCACTGACGTTTATCGGTGCTGGAAATATGAGTAGAAGCATTATTTCTGGATTGATAAATTCTGGCTATCCGGCATCCAAAATAATGGCCTGCAATCGCTCATCTGGTGCTCTAGATTCAATAAAATCAGACTTTGGCGTGAATGTAAGTACTAACAACAATGAAGGAATAGACTTTGCCGACGTGGTCGTTTTAGCGGTAAAACCTCAAATGATGGCAGACATGTGTGAGGCGTTAAGTCAACACGGCAAGCATGATGGTACCTTATTTATTTCCATTGCTGCAGGTATCAGCGTCGCGCGATTACAACACATGTTGGGGAATTCCGTGCCGTTAGTACGGGTTATGCCCAATACGCCTAGTTTGCTAGGAAAGGGCATGTCTGGATTATACGCAGATGACTCTATTTCCAATGACGATAAAGCATTTGTAGAACATATGATGAATGCGGTAGGCACAACAGTGTGGGTAAACAATGAATCAGATATTAACGGCGTTATTGCAGCTGCAGGAAGTAGCCCTGCGTATTTCTTTTTGTTTTTACAAGCTATGCAAGAAGAAAGTATTGCCATGGGGTTTGACAAAGAAACCGCACGAGCTATGGTTCAACAGGCAATGTTAGGTGCCGCTGAAATGGTTTGTCACAATCCTACACTTGAATTAAGTGAGCTAAGGGCCCAAGTTACATCTAAAGGTGGAACAACAGCCCAAGCTGTTAGTACATTTATAGATAATGGCTTAAAAGAGCTCGTCAGTAAATCAATGCAAGCCGCCGTATTACGAGCGCAAGAGATGGAAAAAACGTTTTAATATGAATACTATTTTGGGAGAATTATCTTAATGAATGCAGTGTATTTCTTAGTTGATTTCATCTTCGGTTTATATTTGATGATAGTGCTGCTTAGATTGTGGCTACAAGCCGCAAGAGCAGATTTTTACAACCCGTTAAGCCAAGGGATAGTAAAAGCTACTCACCCAATTCTTGCGCCCATGCGCAGAGTACTCCCATCTATTGGGCCCATAGACACAGCTATTGTAGTGTTAGCGTTAATCGTTTCTAGTGTAAAAATAGTCGTTATAAATGCACTATTTTCGAGTGGATTTCCCGCGATTTCAGCACTAGCCGTTGGAGCCGTGATAGATGTGATTAAAGAAGGCTTACAACTGGTTTTTTGGGTACTTCTTTTACGCGCGATATTAAGTTGGGTTAGCCAAGGCAGTTCACCGGTGGAGTATTTATTACACCAGTTGACTGAACCATTGTTAGCCCCGATTAGAAAAATACTTCCATCCACAGGTGGTTTCGATTTTTCTATTTTGATTGCGGTAGTCGCGCTTCAGTTTTTTCAAATATTGTTGAATGATGTACTTCGAACTCTTTTGAGTGTGTAAAAACCCACAAAGGCATTGTACTCTTTTCGTGCTCTTTTTGTACAATGCCTTTATTTAAATATTCAGTTAGACACTACAAAAACTAATCACCTTAAAGGTCAATCAGAACCGCCCCAGTTCCTTTGTCTGCAAGCTTGTCATCTTCGTTATACAATGGACATGCTTCCATCGATAAGCAGCCACAGCCGATACACCCAGTTAAATAATCTCGTAATTTTTCCATACTTTGAATACGTTGATTTAGGCTCTCTTTCCAATGACTAGATAACCTCTGCCAATCTTTTTGGTTTGGTGCCGTTTTTCCCTTTAGCGTATCAAGCTGAATTTTAATTTCAGCTAAGGTAATCCCCATTTTCTGAGCAGCTTTAATCAATGAAACACGACGTAATACTTGTTTGTGGTAACGACGCTGATTTCCTGTATTACGAGTACTTTGAATGAGCCCTTTGCTCTCATAAAAATGAAGAGTAGAGACCTTAACACCACAACGCTTTGCGACATCCCCTACCGTTAGCGCTTCATTTGCACCTAACCTATTTCTCACATTTTCCATATTCATACAGTTGCATTGCCACATGTTCTTTTTACTTTATCTCTATAAAGCCTTGACCTCAAGTTAACATGAGGTTTTACAGTATCTACTCACACAATGTCGATAAGGGTTCACATGTACTTAGAACATATCAATTTAACCGTCAGCAATATTGACGAAGCATTAACATTTTACCGAGTAGCATTTCCCGATTGGGTCATACGGGGAGAAAGCGAACAAGTATGGTTTGGAAAACCCCGTCGTTGGCTACATTTTGGCAACGAACATTACTATATAGTGTTATGT
>CAYUZL010000421.1:0-5950 GCA_964449725.1 uncultured Alteromonas sp.
GCGCTAATTGGATTGTTAGAAAAAACAATAAAAGCTGATCCTCAAGAACCTAGCCATTACGCAGCCCTAGGTCACCTTGCTTATAACGCAGGGGATATAGCATTGAGCGAACGAGCCCTAGTAAAAGCGATTGATTTAGAAGAAACTAGCGAAGAATTAATACTGCTTTCTACAATTTACGAAAAATCCAATGCCTATGAGCAAGCAATGCAGGCAATGAGAAGAGTACATGCCCTACAGCGCTGAAAAACTTACAACTCAGACTCTAGCTATTCGGTTGCTTCGCGTATTGAGATACAACAAAGCGCGAACCGAAAGAACAATTAGCTTACTTTCGGACCAAAATAAGCCTTTGTTCCACGTACTACCTTACTTGCTACATGTTAACCATAAATCTCTGCCAGGATATGTGGCGGCAAAAGAGATCGCGTGCGGTTTATGTAATTACACATTACGAACAGACGTTTCCAATGCTCTGCTTAAAGTTTTTCCTAATATTAGCAACATTACCGATTTCGCTAAAGAAACTTGGCCTAAGCAAAGGTATATTGACTCTATTTTATTGATGGGTAGTGTTGGTACTATTGGCCAAGATGAGCATTCAGATTTTGACTACTGGGTTTGTGTGAACGCTAAAACCATGTCGTCATTGGCATTAGAAAACCTTCAAAAAAAGCTGACTCGCATAGAACAATGGGCAGAAAAAAACTACGATTTGGAAGTCCACTTTTTTATCTCTGATATAGATAGTGTCAAAGCGAATGATTTCGGCATCGCTGATGGTGAAAGTGCGGGCTCAGCACAAGCCTTATTTTTAAAATCAGAATTTTATACGACGAACATGGTAGTTTCAGGCAAAGCACCATTTTGGTGGTTAACACCTGATAATACATCTACAGAGCAATATAACTTATTGTTTAGCTCTTTGAAAAAAGGGGTGTCGCCTGATCCTGCGTGGTTAATGGATTTAGGCAATATCGAAAAAATGGATCCCAGTGAGTTATTCGGCGCAGCCATTTGGCAACTGAGCAAAGCGATGGACAGCCCTTTTAAATCAGTTCTAAAAATGGCAAAACTAGAGGTGTTTTTAGAGAATATAGAAACACATCAGCCTATGTGTAATGAATTAAAGCGCCTTGTACACAATACCAATGAATCATCGGGAAAGGCAGAGCCTATAGACCCTTATGCGTTCATGTTCGATGTGCTGATAAGGCATTACAGTAAAGTTAGAAAAGATGACATCGTAACTCTACTTCAAGAGTGCTTATATATTAAAAGTCATGCCCAACTTAGCGTGAAAGTAGCCAACAACGGGCGTACATTTAAACATCAAATTATGTCTCTTTATGTTTCTAAATGGGGATGGTCTGAAGAGAAAGTAAAAGAATTTGATCATATACATTCTTGGCCTTTCTCCAAGCATGTCATGCTAAGCAAGCGGATACACAGATTCCTAATTCAATGCTATCGCCGTATGTCCAAGAAATTCAGAGATCTTGAACACACAGTAAGCCAACAAGATATGACGGTATTAGGTCGCCGATTGGAAAGTTTCTATGCCAAAAAGCCTAACAAAATTGACATTTTACGCAGTGGTTTTGGTGAAGAGCTTTACTGCCCTGTTGCAACAATTCGGTCTAAACGTCAAAAAGATGGAAGTCGTCAATGGACTCTTTACTCAGGGGATTTTCTGACTGCACCAGACAAAGAAGCAAGGCCTTACAAAGTCCGTACCGATTCATCGACAACACACCTTCTTATGTGGTGCATAGTAAACCGTATAATAGATAAAAACACCCAGTTGCTTTTGGACTATGATTCAGACCCCGTAACCGAAGAAGACCTTCAGAATTTAGCATCTTATGCATCCACACTGTTTAAGCCCTTAAAAGTAAACTCCCTTGGTCGAGAGCAACTTTTAGCAAGTAATGAAATTACCGCCTGTTTAGCGGTTCTGAATATGGAATCTTCAAGGTTAAAAGCCTACGTAGATGACATTGTTATCATCTACTCCACGTCTTGGGGTGAGCGTTATATTGAATATGGGAAAGACGCTTTCATACGGGTTTCCCAAAGAATACAAGAACAAGAATCGCTTCCTAAGCGGTATATGATTTCTCCCGATTACAGCCATAAAGAACGTCTGGAACAGGATTTTCAGAAACTATCACCCGTGGTGTTTGACAATATTCTTTATTAAGAATGGATCCATTTATCTAGCGCATTACTAAATGCCTGTTTTTCACTCGCGCTCATAGGCGGGGGCCCCCCAGTTTGAACGCCAGAGCTGCGCATAGTATCCATAAAATCTCGAATATTTAATCGCGATTTTATATTTTCTTTCTCCAGAATCTCACCTCTTGGAGTCAAGACTCGAACCCCTTTGTCGATAAGTTCATCAGCCAAAGGAATGTCGCTTGTGATCACAATATCGCCAGCATTTGCTCTGCGAACCAGTTCGTTGTCGGCTTCATCAAAACCTTGATCCACCTGTACAGCAGTAATCCAACGAATAGAAGGCGTGCGCAGGTACTGGTTAGCAATTAAGGTCAAGGGTATCTTAGTTCGCGTCGAAGCCTTAAACAAAACGTCTTTAATCACGTTCGGGCATGCGTCAGCATCTACCCACATAGTACGTTCAGTCATTGAGTTTGCTTACTCAAAGCAGATTGGAAAGTTTGAATACGCTGTGCATTTGCCCCTAAATCGCTACGGCCCACTCTAGATTTACTGCGCACATCAACCCGAGTTTTACCCTCTTGAGCTTGAATACGGATAACCACATCGTCTTTAAACCCAAACCAAAACGACGCTTCAGTTGCTTCAATTGTATGTAACGACGTATCTGAGTGAACAAGCGCCCAACCCAGATCATTAACGACAGATGTAGCAGCGGTTTGTACATCATCAACACTGGCATTAAATACTTGTGTAGTCAGCTCAGGGTAAGCGTCTAGCTGTTGTTTAGTAACTTCACCACCTAAATATTCGGCAGGATTTGGCGCATCAGCGCGCTCTTTCAGTACCCAATTAAATTCAGGCGGTTGCTGCACATCAGTAGTAATATCATGAATAGGCGGCACTCCTTTCCCTTTTTTCATCATGCTAACAGGAATACCTACGGCAACAATGACACAGGTAGTCGCAGCCAGTATCACCGCAATATTCATTGAACTGCGAGCAAAAAGAAACTGAGTAATAATGAGTAGAAACGTGACTCCACCAACATATACACCAAATCTAAAACTTGAAAACGCAGGAGCTAATTCAACGATATTAAATTTATATAAAGGCCCTGGTAAAAGTACCATTAGCAAAGCAACCACTGCAGTGGTGAGCACAGCTTTATTCACCCTGTTATCCTTCTTAGAAAATAGTTTATGGGCCTATAATAAAACGATGCTCCCCAAATTACACCTAAGGATTCAGTACTCGCTCTCTTGTTTCATGAATGATTGCGTCTAAAACAACCTCTCTACGGCGATTCAACTTATCTGATACTGTTGTTTTCTCTACCTCATCAAGTGTTGCAGTAGCCGTTGTTGGACAAGCTAATACGCCGTCAATCATGTAATTAAGAGCTGTGGCAAATAGAGCTTCAGATTCGCTACCTAAAGGCTGACTAAAATCATCAACTACATTGCAACCGGGAAGCTCATCACCAAATAACGGGTTATTTGTGGGTATAAAACCGTCTTGATATTCGCCAAATCCCTGTTCATTGATACTTTGAAATTGAATTGTGAAATAGGTTGTTCCACAATTATCTGTGGGGAAGAAACCAAACGGTTTACCACATGTGGTATCACCGATAAGCACCACCTCAATATCGATACCACGTAATCCATTAATCAATGATTCGCTAGCTGAACATGTATTCTCAGTAGAAAGAATAAATACGCGACTTAATTCAGGGCTAGGTAGAACGGTGTTAGTAAACACAGCTGGATTAGCATCATAATCAATTTCTAATCCATAAAAGGGTATTTCACTATCCTCACGAAATTTACCATTTGCTAACAGAGTTTCATACACTCGGTTATTGGTTTGAGATTCACCCGCTACCATAAATGCAATTTGTGACGACAGCGCAACGCTGCCACCGCCGTTATAACGCAAATCAATGACCAGCTCATTGATACCCTGTTCTTCAAAGGTATTAAACGCGGATATCAAATCACTTTGAGCCGGTGTAATAAAAGAGTTGAATTGGATATAACCCACTCTACCAGCAGGAGCATCGATTACATTCACATTTTGTACTGCGAACACGTCAACATTTTCAGAGATTAAGGAAACATTCAATGCCGAACCATCAACTAATTCGAATTCAAAGATGTGTGTTTGTCCTGCTTCACTGGGAAACAGAGCAGCATTAATAACATCTATATCACTTGAAGATGAAGTATTAACGAAATCAACGCTATCGATTGTTAACAACCTCGCACCTCTTGGAATATTCGCCGTTGCAGCAGCTGAATTTGGTTCAGTAAAGCGAACAGTAAAATCTCTGGGTACGCTACTGCTATTGCGCTGCCAATTAAACCCGTAACCTCGAGTCACTCCGCCTTGAGTCAACTCGTTATATTCAGCGGTATTTTGACTAAAATGAAAGTTGTCTCTTGGCCTACCAGAATCTGTGATTGCATTAGTTCTTAACTGCGCGAAATAGTCAGCTACTGTCGATGTATCCGGACCTGCGTAGTCAACTTCCTCAAACCATAAATATGACTCATAAGTCCATGAACGCAGCCATAGGTTTTCTGCTAATACAGAACCTTGGACATCTGGGAACGCGGTTCCAGTAAAGGCATCTACTCCACTTCGAGGTGCTACACATTGAGCAGCAAAAAGCGTGCTTTCTTCAAATACCCCATCCTGGAAAGTAAGTTCTGCTGTGCTTCCTTGACCGTCGCTAATAGTCGTGTCGCTATTACTACCACTCCCACCGCACCCTACTAATACCAAAAAGCTACTAGTAAAAATAAGAATTAATAAATACGCGTTTTTCATCTGGTATGCCCCTCAAAAATCTAACCTCAACACTAGCAGAATATTCGCTTACAAATTAAACAAAAATATAACGAAAAAAACGGCTTCTTTATCACTTTTGGTTTTATCATTAGCCATATTATGTCTATGCTTAAATAGACTTAGCTCAATTATCGTACTTTAAAGGAATAATTGATGGTAACAAATGAATCAAAGCAACACGAAATAAAGCTCGGTAAAAAACCAGCGCTTATTGTTGTGAATATGACCAATGGCTTCTCACAAACCTCATCTCCTTATTACCATGCCTCGGACGATATAGTTCAAGCTAATCAAAGGTTATTGAGTGCTTTGCGTTTATCCGGTGTTCCAATCTGTTTTACCACTCTGGTGATAACAAATGAGAATCAAGGATCAATTTTAACCAAAATGAAGCCAGAATTAAGGAAATTTACTCCGGGTTCTGATTTAGTACAAATAGATACACGAATGGGCCGTTTATCAGAAGAACCTGTTTTTGAAAAATCTAGCCCAAGCTCTTTCTATGACACAAATTTGTCTGCGTGGTTAGCGTTAAACGACATTGACTCTCTTCTGATTTCGGGAGTTTCTACTAGCTGTTGTGTTCGCGCAACTGTGACAGGGGGAGTGCAACACAACTACCCTATGTGGGTAGCAGAAGACGCCTGCGGAGACAAGAATCCAGCGGCCCATGCATCCAATCTATATGATATTGATAACCAATATGCCAGCGTAAAAACAGTCAATGACATTATCAATTTAATATCACCTATGCAGTCACTTAGCGACTCAGATTTAATTTAATAGCAAACTATTTAACCTGAATCCTGTTTAAGGAATGGTGCAAGGGTTTGTTTGAAAGTGCTAATTTTAATCTTGACACTCGGTGCTGTTAGAATTGTGAAGTACAAGGCGTAAAAGTCATCTAATAGTT